>JASJEI010000064.1 GCA_030064795.1 Pleurocapsa sp. MO_226.B13
CTACACCCAACAACCTGTAGTGATGGAATATGTCACTGAACGCTCGATCGAGCAAGTATATCAAGAGCTTGCCGAAGTAAGTTCTCCCCTGCTACCCTGCCCCTGACAAGGGTAGGTTTTTTACTTTTAACCATTTATTCGTTTGGGGAATTGGGGAATTGGGGAATTGGGGAGTATTTTTTAGCTGCTTACAGTATCAATAAATACATTTTTTGGGCAATTTTCTACTGAATTAGAGTACATACTCACCCCTTTGTAAAAAACCTACCCTTGTGAGCCTGCCTCCCCTGTCTCCCCTGCTTCCTCTGCCTCCCCTGCTTCCTCTGCCTCCCCTGCTACCCCTGCTACCCCTGCTACCCCTGCTACCCCTGCTACATGCGGCTAAAGCCTTTGTCCTGCCTTCCCCAACCCATCAATTAATTGTTGAGAGAGTACTACTCCTGACTTTTGTCTGATAAATCCGAGCGATCGAGTTCCCTACGTCGTAGTCGTAATTGAATATCTTCTAGTAGCTGACGGTTGACGCTCATCAAGTCGGCAACTAAACCAAAAATCCACAGTTGAACTCCGATTAAAATTAAGATAGCAGCCAAAATCAAACTGGGAACGCGAGGTTTGCTGGGATTATCGCCAAAAATACCCCAAAACAACAACAGCCAACGACAACACAATAAAAAGCCGAGGCTAAACGGCGCACTCCCCAGCAGCATAAAAAACTGAAGGGGGCGATAGGTCATAAAAATCCGTACAATTGTTAAGACAGAGTGCTGCACGTAGGTAGAAATACTTTTGACCAGACGAGAAGGACGCAAATAACCGTTAGTCCGAATTGGCACGGAAGTAATAACCAAACCCCTTTGACCGGCCTGGATAATAGTTTCTAGAGTGTAGGTATATTCGTTAAACACATTTAACCTTAAGGCAGCTTCGCGACTAATCGCCCGAAACCCACTAGGTGCGTCGGGAATACGAGTGTTACTTGCCAGACGGACGACAAAACTACCAAGACGTTGTAGAAATTTCTTTAGCGGGGAAAAGTGTCGTATTTCGTCAATTGGTCGAGTACCAATAACAATTTCGGCTCTACCTGCTAGGATGGGCGCAATCAATTTGGGAATATCCGCTGCACAGTATTGATTATCTGCATCTGTATTGACAATAATGTCTGCCCCAGCCTGAAGAGAAGCCTCCAAACCAGCCATAAACGCTTTTGCCAGTCCTTGGTGAGTTGGAAAATTGACGATGTAGTCTGCGCCGTTGGCTTTGGCTACTTCTAGGGTGCGATCGCGACTACCATCATTAATAATCAACCATTCTACTCGCTCTATTCCTGGTAACTGTCGGGGAAGCTCGGACAAGGTTAAGCCTAAAGTTGCTTCCTCGTTGTAACAAGGAATTTGAATAATCAGTTTCATTAACCGTCAATTGTCCACTTTGTTAATTGTCCAAAAGGGAAAGTTTTGGCTGGGATTAATTATCACGCCGTCGATCTTGTTTTGCGCAAAAGCATAGTCTTTAGTTTGCCAGAGAGGGATGTAAGGGACATCTTGGGCTAACAATTGTTGTAGTTCGGCAAAAATTGCTTGACGTTGAGTGGGGTCTTGTTCGGTGCGAGATTGCTCGATTAGTTCATTAGCGCGATCGCTGTAGTAAAAAGAACCGCGACTTTGAGCAGCACCTTCTTGGCAACCAACATTAGGCGAGCCTTTACTACACCCCATAAATGGCTGAATATAGTTATCGGGGTCGAGAAAATCGGGATACCAATCAGCTAAAGCACTAGGGTAGATTCCCTGACTGAGATTGCTAAAAAAGGAAGCGGACTCGACACTGTTGGGAATAAACTGAATCATCCCGCCTAGTTCTTTTTCTGCATAGGCTTTGAGGGTATCGGCGACGATCCCACGGGTAATCGAACCAGAAGGATGCCAAATCTCAATAATTGCGGGATTTTCGGACGAGTAACCAGCCTTGGTTAAAAGTTGTTTGGCTTGGTTGACATTACCATCACCATAGAGATTCTCAAAAGTTGCCTCGTATGCTTCAAAAGCATTAGGAATCAGACTATAAATTGGTTCTGCTTGCCCTTTTAAAACTCTTTGATTGATTAAAGCACGATTAACCACTGAAGCGATCGCCCGACGTACTTCGGGCTGGTTTAGGGGTTGTTGTTCCAGATTGAGTACCAGATAGTTGACTACCGTACCCGATCCTTCGATGGTTTGCCATTTATCTCCCGCACTGTTAATCAAACTCTCGGTTTGTTGCGGATCTAGAGATTGATAAGCTACGTCTATTGCCCCAGTTTTGAAGCTATTAAACAAATTTGCCGAGTTACCAGCATAAATCTGCATATTAATTCCTTGATTTGCGGGAGCATCTCCCCAGTAGTTTTCGTTGACATCTAAACTAATCGAATCACTTTTGAATTGAGCCAGCTTGTACTTACCCGTACCGATCAAAATATTGGGGTTAAACTTGCCCGCACCAATTTGGTAAGCTTGAGGCGATACGGCACTAGCTCCAGGAAAGGCTAATAAAGCGGGAAAAGCTGCAAAAGGTTGTTTGAGGGTAATTTTGATTTCGTATGTTCCAGTTGCCTCAATTGTCTCGACTACATCTGCTAGTAAAAAAGCAGGTTTGCCTCCATTCTCGATAAAGCGTTGCAGAGAAAAGACCATTGCTTCGGCATCAAAAGGAGTGCCATCGTGAAAGGTAACCCCCTCGCGCACTGGTATGGTATAAGTTAAACCATCCTCGCCGATCGTGGGCATTGCCGTTGCCAACAACGGTTTAATCTCTGTCGTACCCACTTCATAGGTGTAGAGACTTTCGGCAACGTTATAAATAATATTTAATCCTGCCAATTCGTAATTATCTGCTGGATCGAGGGTGCGGGCTTTAAGAGTCGTTCCCACAGAAATGCGATCGCTATGGACAGTGCTATTGTTTTGTTGCGTGGAATTGTTATTACATCCTATGGCTAAAGCAAAACAAAATAAAAATAAAATTGCATATATGCTAACTTTGCCTAACTTCTGCCTCAGAGAAAAAAATCGATTGTTGCTCATTGCCAAGTACGATGCTGAAAAAGTCTATCTCGCACCATCAAGGTTAATCGATCGTCCCGCTTCTGTGGAGATGAACACTGCAAAACTTAATCTTTATTTTGACTCAAATACGTATTGTTGTATAAGTCTGTATTGCTATATATACCATTGATATATTGGTAATAAAATAGCAATCTTTAGTTACCAAAAAGAGTGTCAGGTATGAATAACCAAAACCACGCAGTGACCATTACACCAATGGATGAATACAATCAGCAATTGCTAGCTAACGTTCATCCACCAGATTGGGCAAATCCTCAACCAGCCGACTGTTATGATTTGGTGGTCATTGGGGCGGGGACAGCGGGACTAGTTACGGCTAAGGGTGCAGCAGGGTTGGATATTGGCTTAAAAGTAGCCCTGATCGAGAAAAATCTGATGGGAGGAGATTGCTTAAATGTGGGTTGTGTTCCTTCTAAATGTCTCATTCGTTCTTCTCGCGTGGTGGCAGAGATGAAACAAGCCTTACCCTATGGGATTAAGCCCCCTGAAAATATCGAAGTTGATTTTCCTGCAGTAATGGCAAGAATGCGCCGAGTTAGAACGACAATTAGTCCCATAGATTCAGCCGTAGCAGCAAAAAAATCAGGGGTCGATGTCTTTTTTGGCGAAGCGAGTTTTGCTAGCCAAGATACTATTACCGTAAACGGACAGACACTCAAGTTCAAAAAAGCCGTAATTGCTTCTGGGGCGCGGGCGGTAAGACCCAAAATTGAAGGTATCGAAGCAGTAGGATATTTAACTAACGAAAATGTTTTTTCTTTGACGGAATTACCCAAGAGACTGGCGGTGATTGGTGGGGGACCGATCGGTTGTGAATTAGCCCAGGCTTTTCATCGTTTGGGTAGTGAGGTAATTTTATTTCACAGGGGTTCTCATTTACTCAATAAAGAAGATCCTGACGCAGCAGCAATAGTCCAAGAGGCATTTATTAAAGAAGGTATTCGTTTGGTTCTCAATTGCCAATTACAAGGAGTCAAATCCAGTCCTGAAGGTAAAGTAATTACTTTTATCGGTAACAAAGGGCAAGAATCAGTTGTAGTCGATCGCATTCTAGCGGGGGCTGGCAGACAACCCAACGTTGAGAGTCTCAATTTAGAAGCTGCGGGGGTAGAATATGACTCCAGAAAAGGAGTTAAAGTCAACGATTATCTACAAACTAGTAATTCCAAGATTTACGGTGCAGGAGATATCTGCATGAATTGGAAATTTACCCATGCAGCGGATGCAGCAGCCAGAATTGTGATTAAAAATGCCTTATTTTCTCCTTTTGGCTTGGGCAAATCAAAACTGAGCGATCTGATTATGCCTTGGGTAACTTATACCGACCCTGAAATCGCCCACGTCGGAATGTACGAAGAGGAAGCACAGGCTCAAGGAATTAACTGCAATACGATTAAAATTGATTTTGATGAGGTAGACCGCGCCCTGGCAGATGGCGAAACAGAGGGCTTTCTCAAAATTCTGCACCCGCAGGGGTCAGATAAAATTTTAGGAGCAACTATCGTTGCCCGTCATGGTGGCGAAATGATTAGTGAGATTACAACTGCAACGATCGCTAAAATGGGCTTGAGTAAGCTGTCTAGCGTCATTCATCCCTACCCTACCCAAGCCAGTGCCATTAAACAAGCTGCCGATACCTATCGTCGGACTTTGCTGACGGAAAGGACGAAAAAATTACTGGGCTTTTTGTATAAATTTTCCTAGTAGGGGCGATTCCCTAAAGGACTCGCTTCGCATCGCGCGAATCGCCCCTACGATAGTTGCCCACTAAAGACCCCTGGCGGTGGGCATTAAAACATTATTCTTTGGGTTCAATAGACTCTGCAATGCCCATCCTACTAGTTGCGATCGCCTTTTAAATTTAGGAATAATTTAATCGCCTTTAAAAAAAATACTCCGTCGAGCAATCGAATGTAAACTATAGGCGTACATTTGATTTTATCTATAAATAAAATTGACGCGCTCTATCGATCTCATTCGACGCAAGGAGAAAACCATTGCAGCTATTTAAACTCAAAGAGTGGACGGGGAACTATCGGGGAGATTTATTAGCAGGTGTTTTAGTAGCTTTAGCTTTAATCCCCGAAGCAATTTCCTTTTCGATTATTGCAGGAGTAGATCCCAAAGTAGGACTCTACGCTTCGTTTATTATTGCCATAATTACAGCAATTTTTGGTGGTCGTCCGGGGATGATTTCTGCTGCTACCGCAGCTACCGCTTTATTGATGTATCCTTTAGTGTCTTCGGTCAATAAAGCTGGCGGAAATGGGTTGCAATATTTACTCGCTGCTTCGATTTTGGCGGGTATTCTGCAATTATTGTGGGGAATAATTAAAATTGCCAATCAGCTAAAGTTTGTTTCTCGTGCGGTGATGATTGGCTTTGTTAATGCCTTGGCAATTTTGATCTTTATGGCACAATTACCAGAATTGAGCTTGAATGAGCCTGCTTGGATAAGTGTATATGCAATGGTGGGGGGTGCATTGGCAATTATTTATCTCTTACCTCGTTTAACTACCGCAATTCCCTCTCCTCTGATAGCGATTATTGTAATCACTTTAATTTCCGTCTTTACCAATAGTAATGTACCGACGGTGGGCGATCGCGGTGAACTACCTTCTACCTTTCCGCTGTTTTCTTTTCCCCAAGTATCTCTCAACTTAGAAATGTTGCAGGCGATTTTTCCCTATGCGATCGCCATTTCTCTAGTAGGTTTATTGGAATCTTTTTTGACTGCCAATGTAGTAGACGATCTTACCGATACTCCCAGTAACAAAAACAAAGAAGCGATCGGTCAGGGACTTGCCAATATAGTTAGTGGCTTTTTTGGTGGAATGGCTGGTTGTGCCATGATCGGACAGTCGATAATTAATATCAAGTCTGGGGGACGGACTCGTCTTTCTACTCTAAGTGCGGGAGTGTTTTTATTGCTGTTTATGCTGTTTTTAGGGACGCAAGTAGAAAAGATCCCGATGGCAGTTTTGGTAGCAATTATGATTATGGTTTCCGTTGGGACATTCAATTGGTCTTCTCTCAAGCAAATTCAGAAGATTCCCCGCAGCGAAACCGCAGTCATGCTAACTACCGTTGTCATGACCATCTTTTCTCACAACCTGGCTATTGGTGTCTTGATTGGAGTCGCTCTCAACGCCCTATTATTCTCCAGTAAAATTGCTCAACTAGTATTTGTCGATAGCGTTATCGACTCCGCAGGGGAAAAACGAGTTTACAACGTTGCAGGTCAGATATTTTTTGTCTCGGTAAATGAATTCCTCGATAAATTTGACTTCAAAGAAGATGTTGAGTTAGTTAAAATCGACCTGACTCACGCTCATCTCTGGGATCAATCGGCGATCGCAGTCTTGGATCGAGTAGTAATTAGTTTTCGCCGTAATGGTGCAGAAGTAGAAGTAGTCGGATTAAATCAAGCCAGTGCCACTTTGGTAGATAAACTAGCCATCCACAATAAGATCGATTCCTTTGAAGATCTAGTTAGTCATTAAATAAAGAACTGTTAACCCAAATCAAATTAGATCTTGACTTTCCTCTTAGGGCAAAGTGTTAACTCATAAGTAGCAGAGATTTAGGTATGACCAATGCTTAAAATCAGCGACTTTGCTCAACTTAGTCGAATTTCACCCAAAACCCTACGTCTTTACGATCGCTTGGGCTTACTCAAACCCGCTCAAATAGATCGTCAGAACAGTTACCGCTATTATCACCCCAACCAATTACCCCGTCTCAATCGCATTTTAGTATTCAAAGAATTGGGATTTTCTTTAGAACAGATTGGTTGCTTGCTGGATGAAAATATCTCTGTCTCAGAGATTCGCGGTATGTTGCGCCTAAAACAACTGGAAATTCAGCAACGATTGTCAGAAGACGCAGTCCGTTTAAATAGGGTCAAAATTCGCTTACAAGAACTAGAACAGGAGAAAACAATGTCTAATTACGAAGTCATTCTCAAACCCGTATCATCTCAGTTAGTAGCTTCTACTTTAGGGATTATTCCCAATTTTGATGATTGCGGTCCGATAATAGACAAGCTCTTTGACCGAGTTTATAGTTATGTCTTTAGTCAGGGGATCGAGGATGTTGGCAGTGGGATCAATGTTTACCATGAAACCAAATTACGCGATCGCCATATTCCAATTGAAACTCTGGTTCCAATTCCTCATGATTTTCCTGCTAAAGAAGGCAAAACTGATTCTATCTGGGTATACGAACTTCCTGAAGTAGAAACCATGGCTTGTGTCGTGCATCATGGCTCATTTGATTCTTTGGGTAAGGCGTATGATGTCTTATTAAAATGGGTCTGCAAACATGAATATCAAATTGCTGGTTCGACTCGCGAAATTTATTTAGAGTACGAACGAAATGGCGATCCCAATCAGTATGTAACCGAAGTGCAGATTCCTGTAGAAAAAGTAGCCTAAAGCTTGCAAAATTTTTAGGGCGGGATTTATCTCGCCCTCTAATACAGACAGTGAGCGTTGCAAATCGTTACAATGCGATCGCTTTGAGAGCCGATCTAGTTAGGTTGTTAGTCCGTTGGTTTAATTATGTTGTAGCCACTAACATGTCGAGTGAGATCGGGCGATAACGTCCAGATCCACTCGATATCTTCATCTGTATTTAGTATCTGTATTTAGTTCGACGCTAATAACGCGCGATTAGCTGGTAGGGAAGCAGACTGAGTTAGTACTGGTTGAGGTGCAAATACTGTTCGCTTCAATTGGTTTTTTGTCATAGCGATTAACTATCGTTATATTTGTGGTTCGATTTAGCCGCTCTCGCCCTAGTCCTTGACTACATCAGCATTTTTCTAGTATATATTCGCCCGATGGGTCTTTTTGTTTCAAGGCTTTAACCTCCTTGTTTTCCATAACAAATTCAAAAGTCATATCTGAAAAACGTTCAATGCGGAAGATGAGATTTTTATAGGGAATAAGTTTTTCTTCGGGCTGACTTGGGACTACTAAATAGAGAAAATTATCATCTTTTAGAACTACTTGGAACTTAAAATCTGTTGGTGTTGCGTATGTTCCTGCAAGCTGCGCCAACAATTGTGGGTCAAAAGTCTCACCTTGACGGTTAAAGATCGCTTCTTTTTCATCCAGAGACATAGTTACTCGATCCACATCACCTTGAGGATTAACCAGGAAGTTTACCGACCATTTGCCCAAACGCTCGTCATCTGGTGTATCAAAGCGATCGTAGTGGAAATGAGATAGAGGTAGCTCGATCTTGCCAAAGTTGAATTGCAGATTATCATCTTTCATAGCGATCTTAACAATGCCGTAGACTGGATGTGAGTATTCCCCTACGTACTCAGCTAAGGGATGTGAGGGGGTAGTATCAGAAATCCGATCTGCATCAGCTTTCGATCGCGCTTCTTTCTCTGCTTGTTTTGCTTTGATTCTTACATCCAGCCAGCGATCGCTCCATGGTGTTGGATCTAAATTTAACAAACGTTCGTAAATGTTATAGCTGAGGATATCCGTCAGTGAGGCACAATGGTCGCCGATGACAAACGCGATCGCAGCGAATTTGTGCTGAGGTAGAAAAGATATCTGTGAATAAAAACCATCAATTGCTCCCCCATGATAGGTTAACAGATGTCCGCGATAAGCTACGGTTTGGCGACCCATGCCATAGACGGGGTTGAGTAATTCCCACCAGTCCCTTGTTTCTCCTAATACATTAGGAAGGGCGATCGCGGGTTCTAAAGTGGCATTGAGTATGCTGGATGAAATAACTTGGTTATCACCATACTTCCCATCGTTCATCAAGGCGATAAGCCAGTGAGATATATCTTCGATATTAGAAATAATTGCCCCTGCGGGGGCGACAGCTTCTATCTCTTCATAGTAAGGAATTTGATAAATTTCATCACTGTCCCTCTTTTCGGTAAATGGTACGCCGTAGTCGGAGTGCTTCAGCATCTCAGCAATAGTATAGATAGTGCTGTGCATTTCTAAAGGCTGCAAGATTTTTTCGCGGACATACTCTTCCCAAGTCATTCCCGACAGCAATTCGATAATGTAGCCCACAGCAGCATACATCAGGTTGTTATAGAAAAAAGCCTGTCTTAACGATACTTCTGGTTTTAAATATTTCAGGCGATCGCAAATATCTTTACGAGTAAGAGAATCCTGCCTATACCACATACCGTCGTGGCGAGTAATACCCGTGCGGTGAGCTAGCATATCCCGCAAAGTCACGGTATTATTTAATTCATGATTATAAAAGCAAATAGCTGGCACGGCATCGCGAATTGGTTCGTCCCAGGTTAACTTGCCTTCTTCCACCAATATTCCCGCAGCGATCGCGGTAAACAGCTTGGTATTAGAACCGATAGGAAAAAGTGTTTTTGAGGTAAAGGGTAGTTTCTCTTGGTAGTTGCGATCGCCATATCCTTTAGCAAAGACAAGTTGATCCTCTGCCACAATTCCGACACCAATTCCTGGAGCATTCCAATCTTGAAGCAGCTTCTCTACATAAGCATCAAAATCTTGAAGCTTGTCACCAACATCAGCTTGTTGTGTTGTAAGATTCATTGTTTATTAGGATATTGTAATAGTTTTTGTTTGTGAGTTCGGAATTTGGAGAGACACATAATTATTGTTAGCATCTCCTTGGCGATCGCTAAAGCGTTATCTCCCTAAACGAGAAGTATTACCTGGTGGCCCTAAAGGCGTAGCTACAAAATCTGCAACATCTCCAGAATTTATCCCCTTGACGAACTGTTGATAATCTGCTGGATTGGAGATTATTCCCATTTGGGGGTGATGAGGTCTTCGACTGCTATCTGAGAAAAAACTAGACAAATTCAAAAATAAATCGCTCGGAATCATCTAAACTGAGAGTATCGAGAGAAACATCGGCGATAATCCCAATTAGTTCTGGTGCCGAACCATCATCGACATAAATAGCAGTTCCAGATGGTAAATCTTCGGGGGATGCACCCAAAAAATAATCGCTAGTATCTCCGACTAACTGAATTTTGTCACCCTCCCCTTCAGCACCAAAGTCGGTAATCAAAGCATAATCGTTAGTTCCAGGCGTGCTAGCATCGCCATCATCGTAGAAGATAGATCGAGTTTCAGTAGGGAACACCTGTCCCAAGATAAACAGATCCTCACCTCGATTTCCTATCAAGACATCTATCTCATCCAAACCAGGCTCAAAACTAAGGGGGGCAGTTCCTATCAGGGTATCAAAACCATCTCCCCCCTCAAGAAGATCGTTTCCGACCCCGCCAGCCAAGCGATCGCTCCCTGACTCCCCCAGTAAAGTATCATCTGCTGCTAATCCTAAAAGGATTTCAGCTTCACTCGTTCCCTCAAGACGATCTGCCTCTTCTGTGCCAGTTATTTGCGGAATACCTTCAGTAATAACTAAGTCAGCAAATCGATTATCTGGATCTACGGTATAGTCCTCCTGGGGTATCAGATCGAGAGAAATAGTTTCATCGGGTTCGAGAAAACTATCGGGGAAAGGAACGACGACCAAGCTAGCCTCGGTTACTCCTTCGGGGATGGTAATAAAAGAAGTGCGATCGCTTAGGGGAATAACGCTGAGATCCTCGATGTTATTACTGGCTTCTAGATCGAAATCCACATCTCTAGCGTTAGGGTCGATATCATCATCTCCCGCACGAAAATTGATGGTTAAACCCCCTTCGGGGGCTGGTTCGGATAGCTGAAAGACAAAAGTTCCAGGGTCAGATTCAGCTTCCGATAAAGGGGTATCGGGTTGGGCAAATACGCTCACTTCTGGTATGGGAACATTACCTTGAAATTGCTCTGGGTTATCTAAACTCAGACTATCTGGGTCGATATTTTCGACAATTGCAATTAGTTCTGGTGATGCACCATCATTAAGATAGATCGCCGTACCAGAGGGAAAGCCATCGGGAGATGCGGTCAAAAAATAATCGCTGAGTTCTCCAACTAACTTGATTTTATCCCCCTCGTCAGTACCAAAATCGCTAATCAAAGCATAATCATTTGTTCCAGAGGTAGTGGTATCTCCATCGTCGTAAAAGACAGTTCGATCGCCCGTAGGAGATAGTTGTCCTAAAAGAAATAGATCGTCATCTTCATTTCCCGTCAACAGATCTATTTCCTCTAAGCCAGGCTGAGGACTAAAAGAACTAACTCCAATTAGAGTATCCGAACCTTTGCCACCATAGACCGAATCATTCCCAGAACCACCACTAACCTCATCATCTCCCTCGTCGCCGTAAACCGAATCATTACCCCCTGCACCAAAAACTAGATCGTCTTGTTCGCCACCACGAACTAAATCCTCTCCCATACCACCACTGAGAATATCTTTATCCTCGTCGCCATAAACCGAGTCATTACCTTGACCGCCAGTAATTTTATCGTCTCCCGCACCACCATTGAGGACATCATCACCGATGCCATTGAAATCATCAACATCACCAAACATCAAGTCATTACCATCTCCTCCTAAGAGACTGTCGTTACCATCTTCTCCGATTAAAATATCAGTCTCCACACCGCCATCTAATAAATCATTGCCAATTCCGCCCCGAATATAGTCCGTTCCTTCTCCTCCCAAAAGTTGGTCATCTCCTGTTGCACCAAAGATATTCTCGTCTCCAAGACCACCAAAGACAGTATCGTTGCCATCTCCCGCACTAACAACATCGTCATTACCTTCTAAAACATCAATAACATCGTCTGCGGGAGTACCAAAAAGTAAATCGTTTCCTGTCGTACCAAAAATTTCTGCCATAATAATTAATACCTCTCTATCTTTAAATTTTTTTAGAATTCTTACGGGCAAAATGCCTCGTCAAATTTTCTGGTCTTAAAATGTTGGTGTATTGTTGTGCTAAATCTCATGCAGCGAATTTAAGCAACACGGCATTTTCTAAGCAAAGCTCTATAGTCTCGACTGTTAGAGTGTATCAACCTACTGGACTGACACGCTTCAAATAATGCAATAGATTCAACTTAACAACGCCAAACAAATAACTCTCTTTGTGCCTTCGCGCGGACAATTTAAACTTTTGAGGTTCCCTCAACAGCGCGGTTGGATATGCGCCCGCAGGTGGCGCATCCCCCGCGCTCAAAAGCCATGTCAAAAGCCTTTGCGTGAGATTATCTAATACCTTGGCAACATGCACATCACCCCTTTATCAAGCAAAAACAAAATCACTCGAACTTAAATCGGCTACCTGGGTATCCAAGAGAATTGCTAAATCCTGGTCGAAAGCATTGATAATAGTGTTATTACCATCTTGAATCAAATTCAAGTCTTCAAATCCTAGAGTTGTATTGGCAAAACCAATTACATCTTCGCTAGGGGAAAAGTCTGTAATCGTATTCTTTTGACTGGGTAAATCATGGGTGTCTGTGACCAACCAAAAGCGATCGCGATCGCCATCTCCTCCTGTGATAATATTGTTGCCCTCCCCCGAACCTAAAAAGAGTATATCGTTACCAGAACCAGCTATAATCCGATGATTACTACCTGCAAATATAACATCATCACCACTACCTAAATCTATACGACTTGATTCCCCTCCAGAGGCAAAAGTAATATCTACAGTATCATCACCACTACCTGTAAACAGGATCTGATTGTCTCCCACATATTGTTCTTCATTAGGTATTGCTGTATCAAAAAAGTCAGCTTCAAAACTACCAAATACTATTTTTATTTCTTCTGGTAGTGGTTCGGATCTTTCTATAGTCTGTACAACTGTACTGCTGCGGGGAGTCTCGATCCCAGACGAACCAGATTGAACATCGATCTCGACGGTAATTGAATCTAGCACTTCATCCAGATTGTATTCAATCCCAAAAGGAGTGGGAATTGGTTCGGTAAGCAAACTCGTCACCAGGTTTTTATTGAGGATTTCCCAGAAGTCAGTTTCATTGGGGTAGTTAAGAAGAAACTCATCGATATAATCCCGAATGGGAACAAAGTCGGGATATTCAAAGGGGTCGTCTTCTCCAATACCTTCCTTAAGGTCGAGATCGACGGAAAGGTCGATAACTGCTTCCCCTTGATGTTCGATTTCATAGTCGAGGATTTCAAAAGAAAACGTTTCTTCCGACGGATTGATTTGAGTTGTCATATTTTTGATGATGATTCGGGATTGAATTGGATAAATATTCAGATAGATAACTACCTGTGCCACTAAAACCTTATTCGCTGCCAGTTAAATCATGATTATTTCACGTACCAACCAATACATTAAGATCGAATAGCAATTGATTCGCTCAACTCAATAGATTGGCAAGTAAACTATAAACTCAATCCGCAACCCCTAAAAATCAGTCAAAGTAATAGTCATAATTTCCTTTCCTCCTGTTACGGAAAATTAGCAAGATCTAAACAATATTGAGTAGATACTAGTATTTTGCTATTTATAGTTCTTCAATACTAGGGGAAAAATTCGGGTATTTATTAACTCACGGTTCGCTTAATTAAAATGTATTGAATCAAATAAAACATCTCAAGTGTATGCTGGAGGTGAAGTTGAGAGAATAGAGAGAGCCAGATTCTTGAAAGGAACGATCTCGGAACGAGCAGATGATCTACCTCTAATTATCCATTGGTTAAAACAAATGGACATAGCCTCAATAATCGATCGAGAGCTAGCTTCACCTCATGGAAATCGAAAAGGGTTGAGTTATGGTCAATTATCAGTTTTGTTTTTGGTAGTCCTAAAGATGTAAGGATGCATTGTAGTGATGGACAAAGTACCAAATTGCCCCAATATGATTTTCGATTTTTTTGGAGAATGAAAGAGTCTTCCTGACTAAACGAGAAACCCGAGGAGCGCAATGTACAGTTAAATCTCTCGATATAATTAGTTTTCCCCGTTTCTTTTCCGACAGCTTGATGGCGTTTTGAAGGAATTACCTGTTCGTAGGCTTCCCAAAAGTCGCTATAACAAACAGCACATTGTCGATAGACAGGTGGTAGAGATTGCCACAGCTTTTTTGCTCCTTCTCTACTGCGATCGCCAATATGAACTCCTACAATTTCTCTAGTTTTGGCATCCAAAGCCAACCAAATCCACTGTTTATTGCTTTTGGTAACGACAAAAGACCACATTTCATCGCATTGAATCTTTAATTTGCCTTTTTTTTTGCTTTGATTTTGACTTGTTGGGAAACGGATTCATATTTAGCATTGACATAGCCCTGTAGCCAGGGTTCTGAAACTTCTGTGACTCTGGCAATCCCTGCCAGGGGAATTTTCTCTAACAGTAGTTTGTCAATCAAGTCTTTAGTTTCCTGACTGATGATTTTGTGTTGTGGGTCTTTGACAAATTGTCTACCACAATTCCGACATCTATAATTCTGCTTGCCGTTGTGAATTTTTCCGTTTTTGACAATTAAATTATACAAACACCTTTTATGAAAATCACCTAAAATGATCTCATAGATAAACTGCATTCTGCTTTCGTTGTAGAAACATCTTAGAACTATTAGCTTGATGAAGCAACATATTAAACTAAAGCTAAAACAAGCAATTTCTAATGTTAGATTTCCTTATTGGCAAAACATAATCCACCAAAAGGCGATCGCGAAAACTAATCTCCATCCAGAAATAGATCGCGTTTTTGTTAAGTATCAAATACCCATTTGGGTTACACAAGAATATTCTCCCAATGGTCAAACTTGGGATAATACCGAGTTGGCGACTGGTCTGAATCGCATCTATCGCCTTATTTTGCAACATAACCAGAATATTATTCCTGAATTAATTCGAGAACTATCTAATATTCCTATGGTAGAAAATGTGCAAATCGGGTCTATTGGTCAAGTAGATTTGCCAACGCTGCTGCCAACTCAGATGAACCTTATAACAGATCGCAGATCTCGCGATGCAATCTATCTAGACGAAGCACACCAATTATTTACACGAGGTCATCCTGAAATTACGGTGGCGGTTTTAGATACTGGCGTCAATCTCGATCATCCTGAATATAAACATACTTTGCGGTCTGGATATGATTTTGTCGATATTATTGACGGGGCTAGTAATTTTGTAGGTGATTTTCTGGGCTATGACGACGATCCAGATGATGAAGTGGGGCATGGAACTCATGTAACTGGAATCATTGCAGCCAAAGGTATAAATATGCCCGTGGGAGTTGCGCCCCAATGCCGAATTTTGCCCGTGCGCGTTTTAGGGGCAATGAAGCGAGGAAGTAAGCGAGTAGGAGCGGGTTTGGTAGATAACATCAACTCTGGAATTAAATGGGCGATAGATCGCGGGGCTGATGTAATCAATATGAGTTTAGGAATTCAACATACTGGAGGCGGATTGCCACATCAAGAGGTTGTAGAATATGCCCAACGTAAGGGAGTAACTATTGTTGCTGCGTCAGGAAATGATGGAACCGAACAACTTTACTATCCAGGTGCGCTTCCCTATGTAATTGCTGTAGGTGCAGTGGATGAGTTAGGCAGCATAGCGCATTTTTCTACTTACGGAAAACAAGTAGATTTGGTCGCACCAGGAACAAATATCTACAGTACTTATTTGAGTAATGATTATGCTTTTTCTACGGGAACTTCTCATGCTTCCCCATTTGTAACTGGGACTGTGGCAATACTAAAGTCTTATGCGTTACAGAAACGAGGTCAGCGTTTATCAGATAGTCAAGTCAAGTATCTTCTAAAGCATACTGCCGATCGCCTTGATAGTAGATTTAAACATCGTAAGGCAGGATTTGGCAAGTTAAATCCGCTCGATGCCTTGCGATTGTTGGAATATAAGTTTTTCGGGAATGGAGGTTAAACAAAATTGTCTCAAAAGTTCGTCCGAATAGTTACTAGTTTTTTAATTTATCAGGAGAGAAGTAATGAATAATAATGATGGCAGTTTACAACTTTACCTAAAACTTGACGCAATAGAAGATGGAAAGGTAATTGATGCCTCTGGAAAGAAAATAAATGGAACTATTACTGGAAATCCCCAAGTTATTGACGATCGGTTTTTAGGCAAATGTTTACAGTTTGATGGAAATCTAGATCAAATAGACTTACCCAAAACAGCTATTCCGATTGGACAAGAAATTACTGTTAGTTTTTGGGCGAATGGAGGAGATAGCCTACCTAAAAAAAAATCATCCATTATTAATGATAAGAATAATGGTCCTTTAAGGATTTTAAACATTCATCTTCCCTGGAGTGATAGTAGGATTTATTTCGACTGTGGTAATGACGGCAATGGTTATGATAGAGTTTACAAGACAGCTTCACCTTCAGAATTTAAAGGAAAATGGTCTCACTGGACATTTACCAAAGATGCCAATAAAGGGGAAATGAAAATCTACCTTAATGGGCAACTGTGGCATAGTGAGACGGGAAAAAACAAGCCAATTCCAGAAATAAATAATGATGTTCGATTAGGAAGTCATAACTCAACTGAAAGATATCAGGGAAAATTAGCTTATTTTCGCATTTATAACCGAGCTTTATCTCAACTAGAAATAAAGCAGGATATGGCAGGGAGCATAATACCTGGATTAGAAGACGAGCTCAAGGAATTGCGCAGTCTTAAGGCAACTTGGGAACAAGTTAAACAAGGTATTGGCGATTTAAATAGTGCGGATAGACCTGATATTCCACAAGATATTAAAAATATTCTGGGTATTTTGGGGGAAGCAGACAGAACGAGACAGATTCTGATCTTTTCTACTCAAGCTGATGATAATCGCGATCGCGCCAAGCAAGCTGCACAAGATGCCAAAAATTTTGACGACCAAGCACAAGAATTTGCCTTGAAAGCCTCCGATCTAGCTCCAGGTTCTGTGGAAGCGCAAGCTGCAAAAGAATCTGCACATGAAGCTAAAAATGCTGCCGACCAAGCTCAACTTCAAGCCGAACAAGCTCAAAGTGAGGCAAAACGTATTGAAGAATTAGTCCATCAACTAGTGACCCCAAGTAGTGAAACTCCAACAGATACAAATGAGGAATTGCTCGAACAACCTGCTGTAATTGAGGCTGAAGAACCTTTACCCGAAACTATCTCGGATTCAGAAGTCGATCCCGTCAATCTAGTAGAGAAAGCTCGACAACATGCCGATAATTCACAAAAGGCTAAAGAAGAAGCTTTAAAATGGCAAAATATCGCACTACAAAAAGCTATGGAAGCAGCCCAATACGCTAAAAAAGCTGGCGAATATTACGATAACTGGGAAACAATAGAAGACATTTTTGGATTCTCAGAATCTACTAATAACGGAAATACTGTTGACGATTTTAATCTTCAACAGCCCGATCCTAAAGAGGCACTTCCCAAACACGATAACTGGCAAGTGATTAGCGATCTGTTTGGGCTGACTAGTTAAAAAAATCGATTGCATCCGCCAATAAAATTCCCTCTCGATCTATACACTCGTTTTTTTGTTCCCTTGAAAATTAAGGTATTAAACTTATGACTGTGGCAGGAAATTCTAAGTCTTCGATTCTGGCTATTGATAAAATACTCAATATTAATGGATTGAAAGTAAACCTCGATCCTTTGGCAATTAAAGCTTTGACAGCAACTTCAAAGTATTTTTACCAAAAATATCCCAATGCCAAAACGCACATCAGCGAGCAAGGAATCACAGGACGCATCGCAACCCTATCCGATCGCTTGAATAGCAGTAATCTAGAAGACACAAAACGTTTGCTGCTATCCAAGACAGACATCTATGCCGCTTTAATTCAAAAAATACTAGATGAAAACCTGGTTAAGCCCGATGATTTGGAAGGACTTTATAACGCTGTTCTCAGATATGCCGAGCAAGAACCCAGAAAATATTTCTTGGCTCAACTTTTAACCTTAGTACTCAATGCTAAACGCATCCAGATCAAAGAAGCAAAAAAACAATGGCAAAAACTTGCCAATCTAACTTTAGAACAAGGGATTCCCATCCGTCTGGGTCAAGTAGAACCTGCCGTAGTCGATTTTCTCAATGTTATTTATAAAGAAGGAGACATTCCTTATTACCTAAATAAATATATTAACAAAGGTGAAATCGACCAACATAACTTCACCCCTGAGATCAAGCAATCAATGATTGATTACTTGGTCAATCTCGGTTTAAAGATTAAATCTGAAGAGGAATTCCAAAAAAATACCTATGATGAATACTTTGTTTTAGCTTATGGTGAGGCACTAAAGCGCAGTACCGTAGCGGAAGATCCTATAGATATTGCCCGTACCAAAGGGGGGCAAGTTGATTGGGATTTTTCGGTGGATGTCTTCGATTCTACTGAAGAGCAAGGGATCATATCCGCCAACATTAAAGCAGCTGGTGCGCTCGATTATATTTACTACATCGGCGAAGCAATGCGCGTCTTTGATGTCGCTAATGCCCTCGTGTTACGTTGGGCTAGTGGTGCGCTAGATATTCCTGAAGGAGCTGTGGCATCGGCACTATACCGTTTTCATAAGTTGCGGGACGATCGCTCTACCCCAGAAGAACGAGCCATGCTCTACAAGCGAGTACTCAATCGAGGCGACGGTCAACTCCTCTCCAATATGATGCCCAATGAAGCTTTCCCTCGTTATTGGCACGCGCTGATGTTGGAAGTTACCCAATACGTCAGCAAGCGGGAAGGTATCAGAAAAGGAGACAATCAGCCTTCGCGATCGCAACTTTACCAAGCAATCAGAAATCTTCAGTACAACTTAACCGAATACATGACGGGGATGGCACACCTCCAAGTTACTGAAGACTACGCCCATCTCCAAGAAGCGATCGAATTACTCAAGATGGAAGAAATTATCAACCATTTTGGGGGACGGCGGAGAAGTATTTGGGACGTAATCGAAAGAGTAGCCAAGCAAGATTTGGGCGTTACCGTTCAGACTTCTGTAACTCGAACCCTCGCCGTGGAAGGGAATAGAGTATATCAGTGGATTGCTGATTTTAACGAAGCAACAGTCAGAGAGGAAGAATTTAGAGCATTTCTCAAATCCGCAGAAGCCTGGATTATTGCTCGGGCTTCTTTAGAAGATTCTAATGGTAGTTCCTTTAATGGTAAGGGGAAAGGAGATTTCAGTGATTTTGATGATGAGTTCGATAATGATTTTGACGATGACTTCGATGATGATTTCACGGACTGGTAATGGAGTTAGGAGTTAAGGCTCAGGGGCGAATAGCATTCACCCCTAAAAGAGTCACAAGAGTTCAGGAGTTACAGGAGTTCAATATTAAGGAATCAATCTAATGCCAAGTAATGAAGAGTTAAAGCATCAATCTAGGGCAAAAGCCCGTTCAATTCTCTCCAAGTCCCAGTCTTTTCGAGGTATGGATCGAGATGAGCAATTACGAGTTTACAAAAATTTGGTAGACGAACAATATCAAGACTTGGTTCAACAAAATTCATCCGAACCAAGTGGATTAGCGAAAGGGTTTGCTGCTGCGGATTTACTTAGAGACCAAAGAAATGAGCGCATCGACCAAGCTGGGGGTTTATTGGGAGATGCTGTACAGGATGTGGATTTTCCTGGATTTGTTCGGGATCTGCTGACAGGGGTTTTTGATGCTAATCTGGATGCCAACGAGCGACAGATGGAAGCCTATCGAGAATTACTTAAAGAGGCAACCAGAGAGGTTTCTGATTTTGTTAATGAAATTGATGATGAGTCGGCAATGTATCGTCTCGTTCGAGACAATAATCAATTTCAATTGTCCTTCGGGGATTCAAGTTTTATCGACTCGGGTTTCTCGGATTCTGATGCCTCCAATCAAGCCGAACTTCCCACCATTACCGATCAAAATGGACAACAAGTAGATCCCAATGTAATTAAAGCCAAAATTTTAGATACTAAATTGGCAATGGCGAAAGAGCGTCGAACTCTATTGCGAGAAACCTTATTAATGGGCATATCTCGCTTAGTAGTCGATCGAGGAACTATCAAAGCTGGTGTGGAATTTAGAGTGCGAGCTGCGGAAAAAACCCAAACCAAACAGCAAGGCCAGGAAAATGTTCAGCAAGCTAGAAAGAGCGGATTGATACGCAGAAAAATTAGGAGAACATCTCAAATTAGTATTGCTGCTTCCCAAAGCCAAACCAATACGGACTTGTCTGCCACCCTCAAGGGAGCTGTCGAAATTCAGTTTAAATCTGACTATTTTAAACTAGACAACTTTACTCAAATCTTTGACTTGGGAGAAAGGCAAGTTCCTCAAGGTGCAGCAACCCAGCCACAGCAATTGCCTTCCACTGATGGGCAGTAAACCAAGAGTGAGAGCAATTACTAATGGCACTAGCAATTCTACAATTCCAAGATAATCATGGGGCAAAGAACCGATTTCAGGTAGATATTGGTGTCAATCGATTTTATCTCTATGCCATAGGTAATGAGGAATTACAGCGTGCCGAAGGACTTAAGGTATTAAGTAATCCTCAGTTCGTTTCCCCTTTAATTGGTCCTCTAAAGGAAAGTAGCTTAGGAAGAACAATTCTAGAAGTTCCTCATCATAAATTCGATCGCCAAAATCGCTATATCCAAATCATTAGCTACCGCAATCAGCAGCGAGAAGGTGCTGCTATTTCCGAAATTGTCAAAATTCCTGTAATTAGTTCGATTAGTTCTGGAAACCATGATTTACCAGCCATTTCATTTAGTCAAGAAGCACGTCAAACAATAACTATGGAAAACCATTCCGTTGATACAGTTCCCTTTGCCTATAAAGAAACGCAGCCTGTCAGCTCGGCGATGTTTTTAGGAGGAATAGTAAAAGCGATTAGCTCTGTCGCTGCTCCTGTGATGAACGTTGTCAAGCAGGTAGCTTCTCCTTTATTGAATGCTTTTGCTCCCGAAATCGGCAAAGTTGCTGAAAGTGTTGTTCCTGGTTCTGGTAGTTTCGTTAGTTCGGCGATACCAGGGATGACCAATATCCTTACGGGAGCAGGTGCTTCTCCTACCGAAATTCTTGCCGATCCTTCTAAACTACAAGCGGTTTTACCAGCTATCTTAAAAGATCCCGCAGTGGCTCAAAAGTTATCGGCTAACCCTAAGACAGCCCAACTGTTGGGGACTTTAATGCAGCAGTTGAATCAAAGCGCAGCGACAAGTAAAACTAGCCAAGCTGCCAGAGCTTTAGCTGTGGTGGGGAATGGGAATGGTCACAACAGTAACAACACCCTACTTAGTTTAGAGCAAAGCCTCATACCAGGGACTCTACCCGAATCTGTTTCTACAGCCCAAGAAATTTCTCCTGCTAACGGCCAATATGTAGCAGAAATGCCCGTACCTATTGCTCTGGCTAATTGTTTACCATCTATGATGCCCTTGATGGACAAGGTGATGACTCGTAGAATGCGTCGCATATTGCTCGATGACAATATTCCAGATCGCAAAAGAATCGCTCTGATTACCAACGGCTTGATGGATATTACCAGGGGTTTTCGGGGAGTAAGTAGAAATTATCGCGGTAGAGATAACTATTACCGTCATTCTGCTGGTGCTTTTTCTCTCCTGGGAACAGAGGAAAACAAACAAGCCAATGCTTTGGTATCGGGTTTAAGTATGGGGCTTTCTGCTGACGATCCCACCCTGGATTATGACCGAGTGGAGTCTGTCAAACTAGATTTTGTGGAAGAAAATACCATCATGATGCAGGGACGTTCTCGCTTATTGTATCGGCAAGATCGAACTATAGCTTTTCCTCTAGAGATCGAAACTCCCCGAACTATTACCAAAGGAATTTTACAAATTATAGTCAAAGATTCCACTACCTTAGAGGTATTAATTGAGCAGAAATATCGCCTCAAAGATATTACTTCTGGTGAGTTACCGATTGTTCCTGAATTATCCTCCGAACGATTGCGAAGGCTGGAACCTAATGAAGAATATTTAGTTTGTGCGGTGTTGGTATGGGAGGCAAAATCTCGTCGAAGCAACCGCAAAAAACGAGTGGGAACGAGTATGACTCAGCTTATCACCTTGGTCGGGGAATATTGTTTTGACCGCCTGGAAGGGACAGGAGAAGTAATTCCCCTCAATGATGTCAATCGCTTTCGCAGTTATTGGCACAAAATCTGGGAAGGTGAATTTTCTAGCCAGCTTCGCCGTACTACCCTCGATTGTAAATATTACTATGCCCTAGAACCAGAACGCACCAACCATGCCCGCATGGAGACGGTAACGCAAATTGACGAAACCACTGGCACTCGTCAGACAGGAAAATTAAAAACAGGTTTAATTCTCAGTGCCTATCGTTTAAATGAGTTATTGGGTCAAATTTCTGCTTACCCGATGTTAGATGAAGCAGAATTAACTGCCTTATTGTCTTCCGAATTTAAAGAACAGTTTAGCCATTGCGCCCGAAATTCCGTGGAGTTTCAAGGACGTAGGGGAGATGTAGTGGGGTTATGGGTCTATCCAGAGTTTAAGTTACAGCGAATATTGCTCAAGCAAATAGGACAAACCAATGGTAACGGGCAGGTGTTGTCATTAGTCGAACATACTGTCTATTTTCCCCTTCCTGCGATCGTTCATTTTATTGGAGTTAGTAATTAATTATGAATCAGCATCAAAGTCAATTTCCCAATCATCAGTCCGAATTGAATTATGCCCTCTCGGACGAACCAATTTTACTTAATGGTATGAAGGTTATTTTTGACCAGCAAGCTTATGTTTATCCAGTTGATCTGCAACTTAAAGATAGAAAATTACTCAACACTTCATTAGCAAAAAGTTTTGGTAACAATAATAATTTTTCTGGTGCATTGAACTTAAGAGATTGGAAGAATGTTCTGAACTTAACCATTAACAAAAAAGCACTAAATCGTGATGGAAGATTAAGCAATCTTGCAGAGAATCCTTGGATGCTAGATCAAGGTTCTGAAGGAAATTGTGGATTTGCAGCTGTATTTATGGCTATGCTCTTTCTTGACAATAATAAAAAAAACGTAATTAAAGAGTTGCTTAACGCTATTTATTTTAAAAATAAATATAAAAATATGACAGTTACTGAAGGTATAAATAGCGAAAGAAATAGCGAGAGGGTAGAAGCTAAAAATGGCGTTATAAAAAGAAGAATCGAAACGCGACTATCAAAATATGTAGAAAAATATGTAGAAAACGAAGTAGAACAAGAGCTTGATTCTCCTAAAAGGATAGCTGATTATGTTTTGATTATGGGTTTGCTGCTATTTTTTGAAGATTATTTAAAATACAGTTCAGGTGAAGCAGGGAAAAATTTATGGTACAAAAAAATCATGCCATATAATGATATTTTTGTTGTTTATCTTGAAAAGCAAATAAAACAGAAAAATGATAATGAAACACGAATAAGAAAAAGAACTGCTACAAGACTTGCCTCGATGGATGAAGGAGAAAAGATGATTCCAGGATATAAAAAAGGAGATTTGGGACTAACACAAGAAGGATTGTTGGCATTATGTAAAAGTCTAAGGATGCGATGTGATTTGGAAATTTTATATCCTGAAGAGCAATATTCTCCAAAGAGAAAAAAATACATATTTTTACCAAAAGATCGAAAGGATAAGTGGATTTTTAAGAAGCATAACTTCTTCTGTTTAGAATTTGATGATATTAGTAAAATATTTGAAAATAATAAGAATTTTCCCTGCATATTAGGTGTTGCTGGAGAAAAGCTATTTTATAAACAAAAAAATGAAGAAGAAGAAAAAAACCGATTAGTAAAATTTGAAAAATTTAAACTATATAATTTCTTAGAACATTGGATTTTTATGCCCACAAAAAATGAAGTATGGACTTGGGGCAATAAATATCAGCTATATGAACTAGGACAAAATATAGAAAAGGAAAAAAAACTCAAAGTAGATGACGCATGGCATTGGATTCCCACATACCTTATCAGAGTCATTGGCATAATAAATAATTAATCATTAATTAGCGGAACCCCAATTAAAATCAACGCTAACTTGAGTATTTGATAAATTTAAATTCAGAAAAAAAATCTACAAATACTAATAGTAATTAACCCATCAGATATAAAACTTCAAAAGGTGAAAAAATGCCAGATTTTAACCAACCTGAATTAGAAGAAGATGAAATTCTTATTCCCTTCGCCGATATGGTGCAACAGCTTGTTGACTATGGGGAACCCCTGGAAGATCCTGTTGCCGATCGCACTATGGCAATTGAAAAAGTAAAAGTTGAGATGCCAGTGGAAATCAAAGTATCGGTAGATGATGATGGGCAAGCTAGCCTTAAAAGTAATGCCCCCACTCAAAGCACTGAAACTACAATTATGCCCGTGTTTCATCGCCTGAAATTGACTGTAGAACTGGATAATGAATAATTAATTACTTAGAGGATAAGTATCTAAGCAAAATTGTTTAAAGCTACCTAGATCCCCCCTAGCCCCCCTTTTTAAGGGGGGAATTACCTGCAAAGTCCCCCTTCTTAAGGGGGATTTAGGGGGATCGAAAGTGACAAATTAGACTTCTCAGATAACTCCTCACAATAGGTACTTTTAATTACTCATTACTCCTGTACAGACATAGCATTGCTTCGTCTCTAAGATTACTTGTTACTAAAAAAAATGGTCGCGAAAAACAACCGCCCCTGGAATTTAGAATCCTTCCTCAACTCCCTGATCTTTGAGCTAGATAAGGCACAGGATACTCTTTCTGTGAAAGGACTCAATCGAAAATTGACCTATACCGTGAAAGATGTCGCCCTCGACTTGCAAATCTTTCCCGAATACGACGGGGATACCGTACGTTTTACTACCGCCAAACCAGGAGAGACAGGAGCATCTAAAGTTTCGCTGCAACTGGGTTCTATTCGAGATCATCAAATTAAAGAAGTCACCAAAGAACCCCTCACTAAAGATGACATTTCTATTGAAGACACCGATTTACCAGAACCCGCACGGAAAGAACTAAAAAAACTAGGTATTAAATCAGCCGAAGACTTAAGAAGGACTGTAGAAGAGCGCAATGTCGATCTGGAAAAAATAACCGAACAAAAAATCGACTACAAAAACTTGGCTGACATGATTAATCAGTCTCGTCGTAGAAAGCAAGCTCCCAGAGTGTCTCGGGTTAGCGTGGCGAAATCAACCCCTGGAAAAGCTATTTTAACCCTTGAAGGAGATAACTTGGCGATCGCATCTTCTTTAGATGATTTTCCTTTAGCAGTCATTAATGACCAAACAGTGGAGATAGTATCGGCGAACCAAAATGAATTGCAAATTCAAGTCAATCAAGACCAAATCCAAGGTACATCAAAACAGTTAAAAGTTGCCCTAGATCCTTATGCGATTGTAACCATGAACCTTAAATCCTAAACAAATATAAATGCCTAATTACCGATCGCCCAATCACAATCGTTTACTGGCACTCGAACAAGAGTTGCTGGCAAAAAAACGATGGGCGAAAGAGCTTAAAAGCGAGCAGGATATAGACGATCTTAAGCAAGAGCAAACTAGGAAAGTTAGTGGAAAACGACAAGTAAATAATCGACTGCTACAACTCGAACAAGACATTTTAGGCAAATATCGCAGCAAAGAATCCCAGACAAAGACATCTCAGGCACGCACTTTAAGGGTTGAAAAGCATAAGAGCGATCGCATAATTTCTAGCAAGAATAAATCATCATTAGAACAACAACCCCAACGGCAGAAACCAAAATCAAAGGGTAGTCGAGTTAAGTCTCAAGTTTTTGATACGGGTGAAGCTATTATTCTGCAATATAACAGTGAAGCTTTGACCGTTGCTACACCTCATGCAGTAGCAGTTGACCTTCCTGCAACAACATCGATGGTTGATACATTGCCGATTCCAGACTTGCCCATTAATAATGAAAAATCTGCTATTTCAAGTGGTGATGATTCAGATAAATCTCCATCTTTAACTGAGACTAGCATAAGTGACAAAATTGAAGCTTCAACACCAGAGTTACCAGTTGTTCCAGAAACAGTAGTTGCTAACCCTAAAATTTCCACAGAAATGGATCGGGAAACTGAAGATTCCTTATCTCAAGCTGCTGAATTAATTTCTAAAATCGACACACAACCCTATCCCCTACAAGCAGAAGATATCCCTCCTATCATTGCCGAACTAGAGAGCGATCGCCCAGAAGCACCAACACAACCAGTATCCCCCCAAAAGAAACAAGCAAGCGATTACTCTACTTCGTCTCCAAGCGATCGCAAAAACCCCCATGATATTTTCGATCGCCTGGGTAAAAACATGGCTTATGCCACCACCTTTGATGTGGGAACGATCGAACTAGAACAATTATTTGATGAATTCGATCGCACTTTAGAGTTAGAAGAACAAGAAAGAAAGGTCGATTCTGTTTCTCAGGTACAAAGCGATCGCAATTGGGAATTAGAACAACGCTTTGATGAATTCGATCGCGCTTTAGAGTTAGAAGAACAGGTAAATAAGGGTGATTCTGTTTTTCAGGGACAAGAGGATTTAGAATTAGAACAACGCTTTGATGAGTTTGACCGTACTTTAGAACAACAGGAAAAGGGAAAAACAGCTATAGAACCAGCCCCTCAGATAAAAACCCCATCAGAAATGATATCGGAAAAGACAGATGCAGAGATACAGGAACTGGGGGATACAGAGAAAAAAGCAGCAGGAAAAATTACTTCTAAACCACCAACAGATGGGATGCAAGATCAAAATCAGCAGTCAGTGATTTCACCTTTAGCATCTCGGCAGGTGGAATTAGTGCAACCCCTTAGCCATGCTACCAAACTCAACCCCAATACTTCACCGAAATTTGACTTCAAATTAGAAGCTTTACTCTTCCGTACAGGTATAAATCTCATCTCTTTGATTCTGTGGTTGCTGAATCTTCTTTGTCGAAAACAGATAGATTGGCAATCTGAAATTGATTCGCGATCGACTTTATCTTCTTTTATATATCGCGATCGAGAAAAAAACGAAGCGGGAAACTTAAACTCACAAGTAATTGATACGAACCTAAATGATCTCACCGAAGAAATTTCACCCTTGATTTTATCGAGTCAGCGATCGAGTTCCTTGACAAAATCAACACCAGTGGATGCTGCAACACTCAGTAGAGATCCCCTAACGGGAATGCCTAATTATGAATTTACTGAACAAAATAGCTATCTGTTATCTGAAGGAGTTCAAGAAATTAAAGGAGTTCAAAAGTTGCAAAATTCTGTAACTAATGGAACTCCCTTAACTTCTCAATTCTTATTTGAAAAACCCCGTCATCCTGCCCAAGAAAAAACAAATGATAGTAGCTAAAAATTAAGTCTGCAACCCCAGTTAATTTAGCAATCCTTGATTCATCACTAATAAATTGGTAACTAAAAATGGAAAACAAAAAACGAAACAATAGCCTATTTACCTTAGAACAAGGACTTCTCAAGAATCAAGCTTCTCAACAACAATCTCAGCAACCTTCGGTGGAGAAACCCAAACGCTGCCAGGAGGAAGCACGGGCATTTGATTTCGGGGAGGCGATCGAACTACGCTACGATAGCGATGCTTTTCCCACAGCAACACCAAAGGCGGAGTCATTTTCTACCTCGAATTCCTTCGCTTCAGAATTAACAGATGAAAGTTTGCCCTTTGAAGTAGAAGCTTTTGAAGTAGATAGGGAAGTTACACCCGTTAGTAAACCAATTGAACCCAAACCGCAACCTCCCCTACAGCCCGAAATTCAACCAGAAAGCGCCTCCGAAGCAATGGAGGTACGATCTTCGGAAACCCCTCTAAAAACTACTCGTTCCGTAAAACAGCCGACTACGGTTACACCAAGCACTTCTAAAGAAGAATTATCCGATGCTCAAGCCTTTGCTGCGGATTTACAAGCTATTCTTAATGGAGAGAAAACCTACGATACCCAGCAACAGCAGGTAGTTTCCACTTCATCACCAACACCACCACCAACATCCACAGCCCATCCTCACGACATATTCGATAAAGGAAAAACTACTACTATCCCACCCCAGCAGTCAATAGAACCAGAACCCGTCCCAATGTCTCGTTCTCATGCTGTTTTTGACCAAATGGGTCAGAATATGGCTCATGCCACTGATTTTGACCAAGGAACTATGGATTTGGCGTTGGAGCAAAGTTTTGATGAGTTTGACCGAATTTTAGACGAGCAAGCACAGGAAATGAAAGTTCGAGCTACACATCCAAATAATCATGACTTTAACCAAGAAGAGGAAGAAACCTTGGAAGCTAAAAAAATAAGCGTGCCATTAGAAATGGATACATCAGAATTACCAAGCGATCGCAATCTGATGACTCAGGCATTAGAAACACAGAAATCGCCGACAACCAAGAAAACAAGCTCACCTTCAAAGGAATCAGAGAAATCTATTTCAGATGAAGAAGACTTAGAAGAAATGATACCTCCAGAAGTCTGGTTCTAATAAACATTTAAACTGCTGAAGCTGTAATTCAAACAAAAAAAGGATAACACCATGGGAAAAATTGGAGAACGAATTAAACAATTTCAAAAGACATTTGGCATCGAAATTGAATTTTGCAGTCATGATAGTGACCTTCTTAGCTTCACTCATATTGAAGTTTGCATAATAAAACACGATAAATTTGAGTGGAAAATAGAAACGGATGCAGATTACACTCTCGAACTCGTCTCGCCTATTGTAGATTTTGACGATCAGACAAAGGCGAACGAATATAAAAGACGACTTATGGTTGAATTGGATAGAATTGTCCGAGCTAAACCTACGTTAGATCGATGCGTTACGGAAATATCCAATTATTTAAGGAAGAGTGAAATCAAATATTATGATCCAGCCACAAAAGAAAAAAAAACAGTAAAGTCTAATGCTCATATACAAGTCCAATACACATCAAGAGATAATCTCGTACAAGAACTAGATTTTCACAATTGGGATACAGACACGAACCTGGAACGCGTTATTGCTCTGAAAGAAAAAATTGAGAATGATCGATCATTTGATGATGCAAAAGTAGCAGAACTTTTAAAAGGCGTAATATTAAGTCCTAGCAAGAAGCATGGTGGATTGCCCAGTTCCCAACTCAATCACCCATTAAGCTTGGAAAATTACGTATGGTATTCAATTAATGTAAAAGAGCCAAGAGCATGGCTTAGACTGATCTCTGCACCTCAAGATGATTTTCTACAGCGATGGAGACAAAAGAAGTTCATTTCTATATTAAAACAATATGAACATTTAGAGAAAGATGAAAAATGGCGGAGACGATATCTAAATGATGATTATCTAGAACGACGACAAAACAAAAATATCCCAATATGGCATAGATACTGGTTTTGGCTTGTAAGTATTCGGGAAATAACTAGTAAAGCCTTGAAAGAGGATCGTAATAAAGATGTCTCTGACATCAAAGACCTAATTATGGGGAAAAATAGCTTAGATGATCTGATTAATCATCATAATAAGAATGATTATCATCGATTTAGAGAAACAGAAGTGGAGTTTTTGGATATCAAACAACAAGAAATTATTTTAGAAAACAACATTGATGTTATAACAATCAAAATTCCCAAAGATGTACCACTTCCTTCAGCTGAAAACCTACCCCAAATTAAAAATATTAGCTCTAAAAATATTAGCTCTTTATACAGGGCCATGTATGTAACTATACACAAGCTAATTTCAGGAGCGCTGGGAGAATTAAGCGAGAACGAGCAGTCAAAGCTTCAAAAAATGATAATGGATATGAAGGGTGAGCTAGATGATGCAAATGTGCTGAAATCCTGTGTAGAAAATCCAGAGTTTCTAGACTTTCATTATGCATTGAAAGATTTGACTCCGCTATGGTTTAAGGGGGCTCTGGGAGATGTTTTACAGACACTAGATAGAGAGAATTTAGATAACTTAGAAAAAAACTTAAGCAGTCTTGAAAGTGATGATGTTGAAAAGATTTTGAATGATAATCTAAAATTTTTAGGACGTCTTTATACACTCAATGAATATTTTCATCATGGCAATCACTATGATTGGGATAAATTTAAAGAAGATCTACTTCCAAGTGTTAGTGGTTTTGTCAGACAATTTGAAAAAAGTAAGCAGAGTCTCTTGAGGGCATTGGAAGGTAACTCAATCAAATCATCTACATACGAGGCATTACATAACAAGACTAAGGATAATAAGTTCTTAGATCGCACAAACGTACCTCCTTGGGAAGGTCGATGGGATACTATGAAGCCTCCTATGCAAAATAAAGAAGGTATTAAAGAAGGTATTGAATTTCTTGTCGAACATCGTAATAACTAAATCTTGTCCACATTGCAAACTAGAGTTTTGCTTTGTAATGAATCTTGAGTGAAAATAACTTATTACTACATGCGGCTAAAGCCTTTGTTCCACTTCCATCCAAGGTTTCAACAGGGTGGTTGTATAAGCTGAGAAGACATTAGCATACCCCACACTCAAAATGTATCTCAATGAACTGAATTAAGGAAGTAGAAATGGAATTACCAGATACACCTGAAGAAGAAGAAATACCTGAAATTAAGGAATTTGACGAACTACAGACGTTCATCGGCAACACCATAGATTATAGGGCGTTGCATTATGATGGAGTGGTTTAGGTTGACTGGGTGACTGGGGAAGCTTGGGAAAAAATTAATTTTACTAGTGTAAAATCATCCCGCTACTATGCAACACCGATTATAGTTATCAAACGTGGTGTAAAACCCCCATCTAAAATTATTTCGCAGCAAGAACAAAAAAACTAATAATTATTTTTTTAGGAGCAAGAATATGAGCGATCGCGATAAAAAACACAAATCAAAGCGATCGCTATTAATCGACTAAAACAGTTTAAAACTTATTAGTAATCCAAGCGCACTGATAAGGTTGCAAGGTAAAACTATCGGTGATATCTTCAATTAGCATTCCGCTTAGTAAATCTCGCCAAGGATCGATACAGATCAAATTAATATCCGAAAGATGGAGTTTTTGCGGGCGATCGCTTAAATTATTGATACAGAAGATACTCTGATCTCGATACATGCTTTGTCGCCAAAAAGTAAATAAAGCTTTGTTCATCGGATGCAGGGTATACTGGGTAGCATTGGGATGAAAAGCGGGTTGACGACGACGAATCTTAATCCTACGAGACATTTCCCGTAAAACAATAGATTGCTTAGATTTTGGATTGCTGAGTTTTTGTTCTAACTCTTCATAGTTCCATTTATAACGATTGATCGAACGATTGCGCCTAGTTTTTTCTACTCCCGTATAATCATTAGAAGTTGCCAAGAGGCTGTGAATATAAAATGCAGGAATTCCTTCCAATGCCATCATGATCGTTTGAGAACAAAGAAATCGCTCTATTTGCCATTCATCTTCGCCTTTTGCCGTACCTTTGAGTGCATCGAACAGAGAAATATTAATTTCGTAAGGGCTTTGCGTACCGTCGGGCTTATTTCTCATGCTTATTTTGCCCCCAAACCGTTCCATCATCTTCAGCATGGTATTATATTCATCTTCTAATAACAGTCCTTCTGTGGGGCGCAAGCCAATGCCGTCATGGGAAGCAGTAAAATTAAAATAAGCACAACCCAAAGGTGCGGGGGGCATACTCATCATCCAGGTTTTTAGATGGTCTGATTTTCCCTGTAGTAGTGCATTTAGAATTAAAGGTGGCAAGCTAAAGTTATAAATTAGGTGTGCTTCATCACGGTTGCCAAAATAGCTCAGGTTTTCTCTATTAGGTACATTAGTTTCCGTGATCAAGGCTACGTCGGGATTGAGCATTTGAGCAATTTCCCGAAACAGCTTAATTAAGGCGTGGGTTTGGGGTAAATGAATACAGGGAGTACCTTCGCATTTCCACAAAAAACCAACTGCATCCAAACGAATATATTTAGAACCTTTTTGAATATAAAAAAGAATAATTTTGATAATTTCAATTAAAACATCGGGATTACTATAATCTAGATCTACTTGATCGGGACTAAAGGTGGCCCAAACATGTTTTTTTCCGTCAACCGTATCTACTTCTACCAGTAACGGAGTACTACGGGGACGAACGACAGCAGAAAGATCGGTTTCGGGTTGGGCTTCAATAAAATAGTCACATCCTGGTTTGATGCCATGTTTAAACTGCTTAAACCAAACGCTTTCGCTAGAGATATGGTTGAGAACCAAATCTGCCATTAAATCGAATTTTTGAGCAATATTTTCTACATCTTGCCAATTGCCCAGTTCAGAATCTACCTGTAAATAATCGATAACAGCAAATCCATCGTCAGAACTATAGGGACAAAAAGGTAAGATATGTACTCCTGTAATTGTATCTTGTAGCCTATCTAAAAAGCGATTGAGAGTAACCAGAGGCTTTTCATCCGCAGTACAGATGCTATTCCCGTAGGTAATCATTATGACTTCATTCTGACTCCACTTGTCGAGATTTTCAGCTACAGAATCAGCTAAGTATTCCTGGATTAACGAAAATAGTTGTTCTACGAGTCGCTCAACTGTCTGGCGATCCTCATAAATCCTAGTTAATAAAGGTTTGACCTTAACTTCAAAGTGCTTAAATACTCGATTGTCTTTTGTTTTTTGCTCTAGGGTGGAATACTGAGATTTCTGCATAAATTTCTGGCGTATGAGTCCGAACATCTTACCAGTAAGTAACCAAACTTTGCACTTTAAAAAAGTTACACAAGAGCTTTTTGGCGACAAATTTCCCTAAATTTCTTTCTTTTTAAAGATTTTTGCCGAGTTGGAGATAATTGTAATTACCGCGACAACTAAAACCCCAAGAACAATTGCAGCCGTCCACAAAGGGAAGCTAATCCCCAAAATAGATAGAGAAATAGAACCTACTGCTTCAATGGTGGCAACAATAAAATTGCCTAGCCCTCCAGTAATGCCCGTAGAAGCCAGTCGGGTTAGACTAGCCAGAGTTCCCATAACCCCCGCCGTACCACCACCAGCGATCGCAGCCAGAGTCCACTGTAAGACAGGATCGGTATGCCCCAAAGTGGCAGCAGTTATAATCGTCCCAATGCCCACGGCGAGAGGAACTTGAACCGTGTCTAGTAAATTATCGACAATGGGTATGTAGTAAGCAGAAATTTCTAATACCGTAGCAACAGCCAGAGCGATCGCAGCTTCGGTTGTACCAAGCCATTCAAATCCTGCTGATAGAGGAATATGCCCGTAGATAGCTGCCAAACTCATGACTAAAGGCGGAACAAACACGCGAAAACCACAGGCAGCACTTAAAGTAATACCCAAACCAAGAGCAAGCAGAATTTCCATAATTCAACCAAATGATTAGTTGGTATTTATTTTAGACACATAGTCAAGCTTGGAGTTTGGAGTCAGTGGTTAGTCGTTAGTGGTTGCTTCTACCTCTGCTACCCTATCTCCATCTCCTTATATTCCTTCTCTCTCTTCTGTCGCTTTAGGCAGTACGATCTGTTAGTGATTGTATAGTGTTTGTAGATCGATCTTGGAATTCTTAATCATGAATTTAGCTGTATTAGCTACCATTGTTTACGGATTGCTCTCTGGTTTTGGAGGCATCTGGGGTTACTTAAAATCTCAAAGTAAACCCTCTCTAATCTCTGGTTGTATCAGCGGTATATTACTAATCATTGCTGCGGTAATGCAGCTACAGGGTAATCAATTGGGATTGCTACTGAGCAAAATTATTACCCTATTACTGGTTGTTGTCTTTATAATTCGCTTAATCAAAACAGGTAAATTTATACCTTCGGGTATTATGCTGATGACTGGAGTAATTGTTCTGATCTGTCTATTTACCCAATCAAGCTAAAGTTTCAGGACAATAACCCAGTCCTTTAGTAAATTGTTGGCGGAATGCCTCGATGTCTTTCGTATCTGGTTTTCCGTGTGAAACTACCGCCACTTGGTAACGACGCATCACTTCCACAGGAGATTGTCCTGTTTCCAAACTCCAGAACACCATCTTCAGGCGCATTTCTGGATTATAGGCAATACCTAACTCAGACATAAAAGCTTGAAAATTTCCGTGTCTCTTTGGTTCTAGAGGTTGGGGAAAACGAATTTTAACAATCCAGCCATCAATCTGATGAATTACAGTCAAAGAAGCATTTGCTGTATGCTCCATACTGCGGAGATATTCAATTGTCCTTAAAGTCACGCTGGCATTTGCCAAAAAGTAAAGATAGTCCATAAACACCATTTTCGCAGAGGGGTATATCTATATATAGTCTGACAACAAACACATCAGTTACGCTTGGGGAAAAGCACCCGATCTTTTAAATTTGCTATGGGGGATATTACCCAAATACGATCGTGCAATATGAACTCATCGCCTAGAATGAACGAGGATTTTTTACTGTCTAGCTATACTTACCAATTACCTCAAAACCAGATCGCTCAAGCTCCTGTTAGCCCTAGAGATAGCTCTCGTCTACTGATAGTAGATTCACCGATTTCATGTCAACATGGAGTTTTTCGAGATTTATCTGATTGGCTCAAACCAGGAGACTTGTTGGTTCTTAATGATACACGGGTGATTCCCGCCCGTCTTTATGGTCGTAAAAGCACAGGTTCTCAGGTAGAAATTCTCTTACTGGAAGAAAAAACAGATAACCGTTGGTTAGCTTTGGTCAAACCAGGAAAACGCTTTACACCAGGGGCTAAAATCGAATTCGAGCGACGCGATCGCAGTGACGTAGAAGATTTTCCGCTTCAAGCAGTAGTAGTCGATCGCGACGAAGCAACAGGAGGCAGAATATTACAGTTTGAAATGCCCGAAGGCAAAACCTTGTGGGATTATTTAGACGATTATGGACAGCTACCTCTACCGCCTTATATTACCGCCAATGATTCTCCTGAAGACAGCTATCAAACAGTATATGCCGAACAACCAGGAGCGATCGCAGCACCCACCGCAGGATTGCATTTTACCCCCGAATTGCTAGAACGATTGCAACAGGAGGGTATAGAACGCGCTCAGATTACTCTTCATGTAGGAGTTGGTACTTTTCGTCCCGTAGAAACTGAAGAAATCACCAATCACCAGATGCACCAAGAATGGATTGAGGTAAGTCAAGAAACTGTCGCCAAGATTTTGGCAACCAAAGCCAAGGGAGGCAGAGTTATCGCTGTCGGTACGACCGTTACTAGAGCTTTAGAAGGCGCGGTAAAACAAGCAAGATCGGATACAATACAAGCGTTTAGAGGTAAAACCGATTTATTTATTTATCCTGGTTACAAATGGCAAATAGTTGATGGTTTAATTACCAACTTCCATTTACCAGGCTCTAGTTTGCTGATGTTAGTCAGTGCTTTGATTGGCAGAAAGCGTCTGTTGAGCCTCTATCAAGAAGCGATCGCGCTTAACTACCGTTTTTATTCTTTTGGCGATGCGATGCTAATCTTACCCGAAGCTAAACCGTAAGGTGGACAAAAATAACTGGCAATGTTTTGCTTGTTGCTAACTGGGACAATTTTCCACCCTACTGTATTCACCTGCGGGCGCACTTTATAAGCGGAGTTCTCCGAAGGAGATATCGCCCCTACTAACTCCGAACTCCGTACGGTCGTTCCATGGAACGACCCTACTCCGAACTCCGAACTATTAAAATGCTCATTACCGAACCGATTAAAATCGAAAAAATCGCGATCGCCATTAATAATTTACCGTCTCGTTTAGCTGGTACAACTATCGTCCAGCTATCAGACTTACATTATGACGGAATCCGTTTGTCAAAAAAGATCCTACAGCAAGCGATCGCCATCAGCAATCGGGCAAATCCCGATCTGATATTTATTACAGGAGATTTTGTCACCGATAACCCCGTTCCTATTAATGAGTTAGCAGCACACCTCAAAAAACTTAATAGTAAATACGGTGTGTATGGTTGTCTGGGCAATCATGACTTAGTTCCCGAAACAGCGAGACAAATAATTACCGCAGCTTTAGCGAAAATCGAGCTTAAAATACTTTGGAATGAGGTTGTTTATCCCTTGGGAGATGGTCTGGCGATCGCAGGCTTACCCGATTTTTGGTCGAGAGAGTTTCAACCAGCACCCGTATTAGCATCAATTCCCGCTCGTATTCCTCGGATTGTCTTGTCTCATAATCCCGACTCTGCCGAAATCTTAAAACAATGGCGAGTAGATCTTCAGCTTTCAGGACATACCCACGGCGGACAGGTTGTCATTCCTAACTATGGCCCTATTGCTTCTACCTTACCTAAAATCCGACGCTACGTACCAAAATCGATACGTAATTACATACCCTATATCAAAGACTGTGCCAAAGTAGTCAGAAACTGGAATTGGTCGGAAGGTTGGCATCAAGTAGGCAAGAATCAACTCTATGTCAATCGTGGTTTGGGGACGTATTATCCTGGACGCATAAATTGTCCTCCAGAAGTGACCATAATTACTTTAGAACAGTAGTAGTTAGTAGAACCTGTTTAACTGTTTCTGTAGACTTTTGGTGTCATACCTGAATGAAATTGGCTCATCCCCAACAATCGAGCTAAGTATACTAGTTTAATCTCGCGATCCAAATGTTCGTTGATGTAATTTACTATAGCTCTTCTCAAAATGGTGAGATAGAATAACAGGAATGAGCCAACCCCGATCGAATGTCTTTCAAAGATACTTGAGCAGAAGCAGAGTGCGATCGCACTATCTTTAGCTTGATATGTCCTAGCACCAATGGAACGTAGAGTATTTTTAACTTTTGACCAC
>JASJEI010000385.1 GCA_030064795.1 Pleurocapsa sp. MO_226.B13
AACCAACCAGAGAACGAAAAGAACGAAAGCGAACACGAGAAAAAACCCCCAAAAGAGAGAAACAACGGCATCTCAAAAGCGGGGGCTACCGCGAAGGCATAGGGCAAGGCGGGCAAAATAATAAATGCGAAGCACCACAAAAAATAGCCCGACGCAGCTTGTGTAACCCTTGCCGAGCGTTACGGGGTCTGGGGTGTCCCCAGATAACAAACCGCGATCGCGACATCAAAAGCCCCCGCTATACTTGAATTGCTGTGTGATATTCAGCGAAGCCGAAGGTGGGGGAAGCAGAGCGACCGAACCCCCAGAGGGGGACGAAAGGGGGGAAAACAATAAAACCGCGTAGCGACAATTGAAGAGACAAGCGATCGCCAATCTCTTAATTTTTCCAAATACCCAATTTATCTTCTTTGGCTACCTCTGTGGTGACTTTGGATATTGGAGATGGAAAATAAATTATTTAAAAATCAATTCCTCTCCAGAAAAATGCGACCCACTGAACACTAAACAGAAAAATCCTCTGCACCAAGATCGTTGGCATTGACTCCGAATAAGATAGCTAAATCTTCTGAGGTATCCGTTACGCTAATTAAACTCTGACCTACACCTTGGGTAATTGTCAGGTCTTCAAACGCCAGACCGTCGGCTAATAAGAAGGAATCCGTACCGTCTACATAATCAAAGATAGTATCTAGTCCGTCGCCTTCTCTCAACACAAATTGGTCAGCGTCTCTACTGCCAAACAGCGAGTCATTATCTGCACCCCCGTCGAGCAGGTCATCGCCCCTGCCGCCGACGAGAAAATCTTGACCGTCGCTACCCAAGAGACTGTCAAAACCGTCGTTTCCAAACAGACGATCTCTACCTATACCGCCATCGATGGTATCGTCACCTGCTTGACCGATGATAGTGTCTTGACCGGCAAAACCATACAGGCGATCGCTGTCTGGAGTGCCGTTGAGTAAGTCGTTACCTGAAGTACCGTCAATGATGTTAGCCAGCTCTACGGTAAATGTATCGGTAAGCATTGTCGAGCCATTATGTTGAAATTCGACCTCCCAGACTCCCAAATCAGGCTCATCTGGAAGGTCAATTCCAGCAATCCACCAACCATAACGAATCTGGGGAGCAGACCAATGCAAATGAGCATATTGAGTTCCATCGGGTTGTCTAAAATAAAAATCTAAGTCGTCACCCTGATCGATGCCATGCAGATGAGTCCAGATGTGCGGCGTGATTCCCGACTGTTGAAAAAATGTGTCTACAGTTTCAGGACGCTCGCGTAGCTCAGGAAAAGAAGGCTCATGGTCTGTAAGATCGTGATCTAACGAGCCAACAACATCGTCAGCATAAGGTATAGGTGACTGCCAGAAAAATTCATCCCCAGGCGTATTGACCTCAATGACATCACCATTTTTATAAACTTCAAAATGAAGATGAGCATCGCTGGAATTACCAGAGCTGCCTACCTCAGCAATCTGTTGACCAGCAGTAACAGATTGACCGACGGAGACGGAGGCTGAATCCTGACGCAAATGCAAGTATCGAGTGCTCAGACCATCACCATGATCGATTTCAATAAAGTTGGCTGGTGTACTGCATGGGTTCTCAGTTGAGCATCGGTCAAATTCACTATCATGAACGTTAGTCACCGTACCAGGAAGTGAAGCATAGACAGGAACACCATTGTCCATCGCTTCAAAGTGCGGCAAAGTGAAATCTATAGCGTTATGCCCGTTGTAAGTGTAGTTACCTTCTCTAAAGTCTTGTATGCCTGAACTGGGATCTAAATCGACATAGTTAACAATAGTCCAGTCTTGATAAGGAGTTCCACCGATAGGTGTTTGAAAAAAAAGTTCATTAGCCATACCATTACCCCTCCGAGCTTGAGGTTTTCGATCGGGGCTGTTCAGGCAAAAGTACCATCACTCGCTCACAGTGACTTCCGAAGATAAATAAGAAACAAAGTTTGCTAGTTTCATTTTAAAGTCTAAAAAAAAAAGTTGAAGATTTCGTGAGCCAGCACTTAATAATTAAAGCGATCGCCTTAAACAGAATCATCAACCCAACCACAAACGGGGCAATCAAAGTGAACTGGGTGATTACTTTCATCAAACTTATGTCTGCAAACTGGACAAACTAATTGGGGATTATGAGCATACAGAAGACAGCGAGAGGTTCACTCGTTCCTCGTGAGCGCATGAAGGAATCTTGGGCATAAGAACACCATCAATACTGCTTTTAGTTTGCCGTATAAAAAAGGGTTGCAGAAATATATAATTCTTGTAATTTAAAAAAGTTGTATAAAGAATTTTATGCGTGGATTAGATTCTTACTATCCTCAATTGAGTTAATTGTTAGGAAAAACTTTACTTGAGTCTGGTATTTCATTAAATTTTAAAGAGAAAAAACTAGGAGTTACATTATTTCTATGCTCGGAAAAGTTTTTCAACAAATCATCAGTTTCACTATACACCGCTTTAACAAGTTCACTATCTGTTTTTGTCAAACAATTTATATTTATTCTAAATGACCATTGATCGATAAGAGATTCTTTATAGTAATGCGATACTCTACTAAAACCCCATCTTCCATGACTATCGTATGCCGAATTAATAAAATTAAGAACAGCTATAAAACCGATGATCATAGCTAAATTTTTATTTCTACTTGGTGATTTTTCAATAAATGTAAAAATAATAAGTGCATATAGAGGAGCTACAATACTTGCACCCCAAACAAACGTATGTGCCATCATTGCATAATCAGCATTATTCTTACTTCTTATGTGAGATTTTTCAACTCTATAAGCAGCTAAAATTGCTGATTCAAATGTCTGAGATATTAACTTATTATTTTCAGTTATTTTCTTAGGATTGGTATAGGCACTACATAATGTTAGCTTGTCTTTAATGTTTACTTGCTTCTCTATATTTTTTCTTGAATTATCAGGAAACTTTAGATATAAAAATAAAAGAAAAATCGTCGTATAAATTAAGATCATAAAAAGCGTTAAATGTTCTAAATACTTACCTTTCATATCTTCTCATTTTTGTAAAATTTTGAGAAACTACATTTCAAGTTAAATTTTATATTTTTTCTGATTCTTTTGGAGAAAAGCTTATACGCTACACTGTCTATCTATCTAAAAAATAACCTGAATTGAACTCCAAATAATCAATTTACTAATATTTCTTGACATCAACTCATTCTTAATTTTTATAAATTTCAGCGGCAATTGAAATTATTTTAGTAGTATGTATAATTTGCGAACGCTCTTCACGAAGACTTACTTCTAGTAAATAAGCGTTCTAAACTATTTTGAAGATGTTTATGGGGATAGATATCTGCTTTTTTGCTCCAGATATAGTCTAGAGCCTGTCGATAACTCCACTGAGAATGTTTGTAAAAACAATAAGCCAGAACAATAGAACCACTTCTACCGATACCCGCTCTACAGTTGATCAGCACTTTTTTCTTACCCCGTTCGAGTTGCTGTTCGATCCAGGCGATCGCTATGCTAATTACTTCATTAGCTATGGGATGTTGCGCTCCATCTTTTAGTTTGAGATGTTTATAGGCAATACCAGCATCTGGGGGAAAATCCAAAATAAATTCTTCGGCTAAGTTGAGAACGCTATCAAATCCTAAATCGACTGCATTAGAAGCAGCAATAAAATTACCGACATACACAGAGGGCATAACTTCAACATAACTTGCCCCTTGAGTCCAATTCATTTCTGGTGAGGGTGCAAGAACACTGAGGTAGCCGTTTTCGCCGTATTTTCCTGCCCACTGCCATTGTTCGGGCTGCCGTTTTAATCTGACTCGATAAGTAAATTGATAGTTGCCTTGACTCGTCGGTGTAAATGAGCCACCAAAAATATGGCTATTTTCGGCATCGGAAGCTTGATAGGACAGTTCTATTGGATGCCAATTACCTTCGCTATTGAACTTATTTAAAGTATTTGTCCAGAGTTGAACGCAGATCTCTTCGGGAGTATGGCTACTGAATAATTTGACCGATGCTCCGAAGGTTTCTAGCATATAAAGCGTCACGATCGAGTTAAGGGAAGGATGGGTTTCAAATAACTGCACGACAATAAAATTTCCTACAAATATTTGTAATAATTTTGATTTGAGGAATATTTCGTTAAAACAATTGTGGTTTACTTGTACTGCGAAGATACAGGGGATGACGGGGACAACACAAGCAATTATCATTTTCTTCTCGAACGGCTCTCCCTATTTTTTCCCGATTGCTCTCTAAATTCAGAAGCAATAGACAAAAGGAAAAAATAACTAATCGCTTGAAGAGGAAGGTTTCCAAGTGTTATTACAGCCCAAAAACACAAACAAATCCCTGTGTTTGTCACTACCGCATTCAGAATTTTTCTTTAATGCAATTGGTACTGAAATAATAAAACTTAGTCAATTTATTGGTCAGTTAATCACTAGCTTGAACCAAATAAACGAAGCAAAAAAATTTATTGAAGCCTCTGGAGAAAAAGCTTCACAAAATATTTATTTATTTATCCCTTTGGTTTTGTTAGCAGCCAATGATGCAGGAATCGACTCCGAAAAAACTAATGAGTTATTAAGAAGAACTAATCTGATTCTTGTTCTCGATCAAATAGCAGAAAGCGGTAAGCTTATCAACCAAAAACTGACTAATTTAGTCAAGAAAAATTTTATTTTTGCCAATCATTATAGCTACTTAGATAAACAGGAACAGAATTCAGTTAAAGAAATAGTTGATGCAATGAACCAAGAGTATCAACTGAACAAAATATTCCAAAACACCAGGGAAAAGTTGAAACAAAAAGAGGAAGTATTATCTACTCTGAGTTCAACTGAAGACAATTTAGCTGAAGAATACTTCAAGATTTCAACAAAATCCAATGCAGCTAATTGGGTAATTTTCTCTCTTGAAGAAGAAAAAAATCAAGAAATTACTGAGCTGGTTAATTTGGTCAATCAAGCAACCAGATTATGTTTAGATTTAGCTACTGTCAAAAAAGATTTACTGGCATTCGCCCCCAATGTTGTGATTATCGAAATGATAGACACAGGCTGTACCCTATCTACAGCCCAAGCCAGAATAACTAATAAATTAGTTGACTTGAGCCAGAAAATTACCAGGTTAGAAGAAAAATTAAAGCATTATCAAATAATAAAATTTGCTAGTTCTTTATATCGATGGACAGAATATTTGACTTTGCGCTCGCGGGTAACAAAATTTGTTTTCAGAAATCTAGGATGGCAAGACAATATAAAAAACACTTTTTAATTTTTTAGCCATCATCAACTCCTACTTCTTAGCCTGACGCCTAAATTCCCAGGGAGGTTGGGGACTACCGTTCCAAATTCCTAAACCTTCCTTCTGTGCTAATTCCTGAGCGCTCGCCAACTCCCCTCGAATCGGACAATTACCTGAATATCTCTCATAGTGCCAGGCATAACCATCACGCACCATCTGAACGTTTAAGTTAATGGCGGTACTTCTAGAATCTTTGACATAAACCTCTGCCACAGTTCGACCATATCTATCCTGTTCGATAGGTAAGAGAAGTAATTCACCGTTTCCGATATCTACAAGCGATCGCAGGTGGTCACGAGCTTCTATACCCATCGGCATTCTGACCTCTGGGGCATCAATTCCGCAGAATCTAATTTTTAACTCTTCCTCGCCACGTCTAGCCCTTAAAGTGTCTCCATCGTAGATACTGCGTGGCACTAGCTGCCCTGACTCTAACTGTCGTTCTGACTCTTCGGATACTTCATCAGTGGCAACTGTTTCAACATTAAACCGCACTCGATAACCATTCAGCCAAGCATAACCAGCCAGACCCAAACCGATAAATAGAACCGAACCATTGAGAATAGTTTTGAAGTTCATCTGAACATTTGTTACGGAAGTTAGTTACTCTACTTTTCCCAAATAGAGCAAATGAATATAATTAGTTCTGCCGATGTATAACAAAACTGCTTATATTGTTAGACTTTTTCCAATACTGACCTAAAGCATGACTATTCAGAACAAAGTTACTAATGCCGACTGCGATCGCGACTTGATTTTGATTTGGTTGGGTGGGAAATCGGCAACTACCCAAATCAGTTATCGCTCGACGGTAGAAAAGTTCATCGAGTTTATTGATAAACCGTTGGCTGAGGTGAAGTTAGAGGATTTACAGTTATGGGAAAGAGGATTAAAGGCTCGATTTAAGCTTACCACTGTGGCGAACAAAGTTTTAGTAATCAAGTCTCTGTTTAGCTTTGCGGTCAAGACTGGCTATTTAACTTTGAATGTGGGCAGCTTCATTAAGCCACCGAAGGTTAAGGACGATCTGGCAGAGAAGATTTTAGACGAGAAAGATATCAAAGGGTTGATTAAGTATGGGGTGAGAACAGAACGCGATCGCCTAATG
>JASJEI010000065.1 GCA_030064795.1 Pleurocapsa sp. MO_226.B13
GATAAGTAGACAGACATAAATAACCTGAAGTATGTAACAAAATGTAAATTCGCTTCAACTTAATATCAATCAAAGGATTAAATCTACTTGACAAAAGTAAACATAGTTGAGTTTAATTATCCCGACCTACTTACCTGGTCGGGAAATATCTTAGACTATGCCACTACAGTATATAAAAAAGGCAAACTAGAACAGGCAATTAATATTACTAAAATCGTGCCAGAAAATAGCAGCGTCCAAGCCGAAATTCCCGATTTAATCTCTCAATGGAAACAACAACAAGCAAACCATCAAGCAATTGTGGAACAAGCTCAAAACTTATTAGCTAGAGGTAGATGGTCTGATGCCAAACAAGAAATCGAAAAAATACCCAGTGATTTTGTGTTTTGGCGCGATCGAACTCAACCAATTTTAGACACGGCCAACCAAAAAATCAATGAAATCCTAGCAGCCAAGCGGCTTCGTCGCCAAAGAGAACGAGCAGTGCAAACAATTCCTCTTCGTGAAAGGTTAAAAAATGTCCCTCTACTAGATGATGATTTCGTCAGAAGAAGATTAGGCACAAATTAATCCTCAACAGGAAAGAATAATCAACTCGATCGCTTTGAAAATAGTTTTTATTAGAAGGGCGATCGCTCTCGGTTAGTTATACCAAATCCGATTATCAAAATATATTATGAAAATCTCTCGTAGAGACGTAATATATTACGTCTCTACAGGGTTTAACGGTTTCACCGATAAATACTGGTTGTCAATAGGCTGGAGTTTAGACTAACTGCCCCTCTTGCCAAACTAAACTGTTTAGTATGATGCTGTCCTTAAATTTATTATTTCCTCAGTGGCAAGGTTCGGGAATTTCAAATGAGCTTTATCATGGTGCGATGTCGATCCACGATCGCCTCAAGAATCGGAGTTGGTTTCTTCAAGTGCCTGTTCCGTTGAATCAAACCCTAAAAATAGAAAACAACATCCTAGGATATTTTCCCCTTCTCCAGCAATTGTCAGAGGCAAGAGAAATGATTCTGCAATATAATCCAGATCGCCTGTTTGTAATTGGTGGTGACTGTAGTATCGACATTGCCCCTATTTCTTTTCTCAATCAGAAATACGATCGCAATCTGGCTGTTGTCTGGCTAGATGCCCACGCAGATTTAAATACACCTGCATCTTCTCCCAGTCATCATTTTCATGGAATGCCCTTAAGGATTTTATTGGGGGAAGGAGATTCGGAATTCATCAAGCTCTCTTTTTCAGTTTTAACTCCTAACCAAGTGTTCTTAGTTGGTGCTAGAGACCTCGATCCGCCAGAGAAAAACTGTCTCCAACAAAAAAACATCTCTCTGTTCCCACCTGAAAAGCTCGAAGACAACAGCCAAAACTTAATTGAGGCGATCGCCACTTCTAACTACCAAAATATCCATATTCATTGCGATCTTGATGCGATCGATCCTCTAGAATTTCCCTTTGTTAAATGTCCTGCTGCTAATGGCTTGAGTAGAGAATTTTTGAGCGAACTATTACAACAGTTAGAGAGTCGATTTAATTTGGTTGGCTTCAGTATTACAGAATTTGCTCCTCGCCAAAAACAGGGATTAGAAAAAATCGCAGGAGTTGTTCACCAGATGTTCGATCTATTCGATAATTATTAATCCACAAAAAAATAAGATGCCAGAATTATCACAAAACACCGTGTTGTTATAGGATTCAGAGTTGTGAACCCCGAGCCAGGTCAAAGCGTAATCATTATTCAGGGACGCTCGATAACGTTTCGTATTGATACTGCCTTTGGCCTTGTCCCGTTTGATTAAATTGACACAGAGTCGCCGTAACAAGGTCATATTCTCTGGTCCATGGCCCATGCGAATACGGCTGTGGTCTTCTTTGAAGGTCACATCTAAGACCCAATGGAGACTATTTTCAATGCCCCAATGAGAGCGAATCGCTTGGGCAAATTCGGCAGCATTAGCGTCTAGACTGGTGATGTTACTACTCATTGAAGCTGTTCTGTCAAGTACATTTGATCCAAAATAACTGCGATTACCCTGGCATCTAGATAATGATTATTGACAGGAATTGCGATCGATTACATATACTTTAAAAGCCCAATCTAGTACCGATTCAGAACAGGCGATCGCCTGGATATATTCTCTATTTTTAGTAGATAGTTGCCGATATTTGAATCTGATTTGGTAAAAATAGTAATGAAGTTTGTGAACGATATACCTACAGAGTAAATATCTTTTAAATTGGGGTTTACTATTAAAAAAATATGAGGCTTTAATTTGTGGAATTTCTGCCTTACTTCTACTGAGTTCTTTGTCAGTGTCTAAATAATCATTAGCCAGTCTAATTAAGATATTAATTTCATTATTAAATTTAATCATGGTAGCTGAATACCAGATATCTGGAGCGACTTTGATTTTGCTTGCTAAGTAAGCCATAATAATCAGTGCGCCAATACTTTGACTACTAATCTTTAAATACCGAGCTAAATTTAAAGAGCGATCGGCTTTAAGTAAAGATTCATCTTTCATGGCTCGAAAAATCCGAGAAATTGCCTCTAAACCAATAGGATTAGAATTGGGCATTAGTGAAATCATCGCCCGTTCGAGCTGGACTAATTTAGTTGAATTTGGAGACTGTGAAACTACAAGATCGTACAGATCGTCTAGTTCAAAAACTAACAAGATTAATTGATAAATATTGCTCAAATCTTGTTCGCTAAGAAAAATTTTATATTGGTTTAGGATGCTTTTATATATTTGTACATAGCCAAGAATACTATCTTTATTCATCTCTAGTTTCTCGCTACTACTTTGCCTCATAATTAAAATTAATTAATTAATTGGGCGAAAATAATTGTTCTTGGGGACTAGTTTCTGGTTGAGAATCCCGCTTTAGATCTAAAATAGGCTCGCCCATCATTAGATTAATTATTATAGATATGGCGAAAAGTATTCCCATAATGATAAGGGTAATCAAAATCTGACCTATGTATACTCTTAATGCCAGACCTATTAGGTGATTGGGTTGATAATCAATATGCCAATGTTCTCGTTCATCTTGATAAATTTTTTTGACTTTCATCTTTCACCTCTTTTATAAATAGATAGGCATTAAGGGCGATCTAGAGCAATCTTATTTAGGTTGTGAAAATTCTGCTATTGAGTGTCATTAGTTATTAGTTATTTGTCCTTAGTCACTAGCACTCTGTCAACTTTGATTTGAGAGATAAATATTGATAAGTATCTCCCCCCGCTTCCAAACGAAGTCAGAATTATGAATTATGAATTATGAACTGAATAAACTTTTATACTTCATCGTTCATCCATCGTTTTTACTTTTTCCCTGCCTGTCCCCACCCATCAATTAAAATTAATTGTTGACAGAGTACTAGCACAGCACGACGGTATTAGCCTTCGATCGCTTTTAGGATTGCTATAGGTTCATTTGGAGTTTTGAACATTTTCAGATTCTAGTTCTTCGACTATGTTCCAAGCAATTTCCGATTCTTGTGCAATTTGGTCTTCTAGATCGCGATAGACTCGGCTGTGCAAAATAGCTTCTCCGATTTTTTGTGACAGAATATCTTCAGAAGATAATTGTGCCACTCTAGTTTTCATCAGGATATCGGTTACTGAAATAATACCGAGCAATTTGTCTTTAATTACGGGGGCTTTTTGAATTCCAGTTTCGGCAAATAGCCTTGCCACATTAGCCACACTGAGGTCTGGATTGACGACGATACAAGGCTTAGTCATTATTTGATAAATTCTGACCTGTTCGGGGTCTTGTTCTTTGGCTATGACCCCATAAACAATATCTGTTTCCGTAACAATGCCATAGGCATCGGAGTCATCACTGGGTTCGACGATGAGAGAACGCAGTTTTTGATTTTGCATCATGGCGATCGCCTCTGCAACAGTTGCCGAACTGTGAATCATTAACACTTCTTTGGTCATAATATCGGCTGCTTTCATTTTCATGGCGATCCTCCCGTCTGCTTGAAACTCCAGAATCTTGGTATTTAGTCAAAGAAACATATCCAACCACTTTATTTATACCTAAGTATTTTGAAGAACTTGTGAGAGAAGTGAGGAAGTAGGGAGCAAAAGAGCGGAGGGAATACTCTCAAGGGTAGGTTTTTTAGATTTATTCTGACTATTTGTTTGCCCACCTTACAAGCTGTCTTGCACACCACAAGCTATTACGATCGCAGGCAGTTATAAATCTTCGTTTCCATAATAGAGCCAAAGTAGAGTTGTTTACGGATAATTATTAATGACTAATCTGGTTTTAGTATGTGCTTTGGCGTTTGCCTGTGGCGGAATGTTGGGTAAGAATCTAGCTGCTGTTGGGGTTACTTCTGATAATGCTCTCCAGAATTATCAAAAACCTCTAGTCTGGATGTTAATCGCGATCGCTCCTTTACTGGGAATATTAGTGACTCTCGATAAGCTGCATCTGGCTTCAGTGTTACCCAGAATTTTTCCGCCAATGCTTTTGATTTATTTAGCAGCCTACTTTAATGAAACAATTGTCGGACTGGGTTGTTTTTTCCTAGGTTTATTGCTGTTTCTGGAGTTATCGGGAAAACGTTCTCGGCAAAAGATAGTTCAATTGATGTTGGCATTAGGCACAATTTCTTTGGCCCTCAGTATTTTGCTGTTCTTTCTTCAGCCAGTGCAAGCTTTAGTGGCAACTCAAGCCAAAATTATTAACGGGGTGGTGATGCAAACTACTGCCTATACCTGTGCGCCTGCTAGCATTGCTACTCTAGCTCGTGTTACGAAGCAATATCCCTACCTTACCGAGCAAGAGGTTGTAAAATTAACCAGAACTAATCGTTTTGGTACGACTACTTTATCGGAAATTAAGGCGATGGAAAAGCTAGGGTTAAATCCTCAGTATCGTCACAATTTAACTGTTAATGATTTAATTGCCCTCAATAAACCTGCTTTACTCCACGTCAAAGAGAAGAGGAAAACTGGCAAGGGCGTTAGGTTTTCTCATGCGGTAGCCTTGTTATCGATTAATCCCCAAAAAGGCTTGATTTTGATTGCCAACCCCCTCTACGGTATGCAAATCAAAACTTTTAGTGAATTTGGTCGATATTGGTTTGGCGAGGCAATTTTAGTCGATCTAGAACGAGCTAGTATAGCAGTCAAAGCAAAGGTTAAATAATAAATTTTGTCTCTCGCCAAGACGTTCATCCCCGTCGCCTTGGGGGCAAAGGCGCGAAGGATTTGAATTTTGTCTCTCGCAAAGGCGCGAAGGCGCGAAGGATTTTTATGGATGTCAATCGCTATAGTTCGATTGCTATATCAATTGACAATTTACAACTGCTGATCATTTATCGATAAACAACCTTTGAGTAACTTGTTGTAGGGTTTTTAGTCCTGTTAAAGAGCCTTGAATTAGTCTGATTGCAGCAATTGGTTGTTGGAGAAAGGCGATCGCCATTGATGCAGTTTTGAGATTACCGTTACTATCGATCGCCTGAGTAAGATCGGGGATATCTCCTGTTAGATCGTCACTTACCACCCGTAACATTGACACGGGTACTCCTTGAGTCTGCAACTCTTTGAGATAGCCATAACCTTCCATATCCACTACACTTACGGGATAGGTTTGACTGAGTATTATTTTTTCTTTAGTTTGATGGACTAAGCGATCGCTGGTCAATCCCATAACCAAGTCAACGGATAATTTTTGTTCGATCGCTGTTGTTAGTTCGACATCTAAATCAATTTTCTGACCGTCTAAATTGCAGCAACCTTGATAGAGAACAACCTTACCAACAGAATATTGCTTTGATAAGCTACCGCACAAACCCATAATCAAAACTCTAGGAGAGTTGCTTGACCTAAAATAATTACTGGCTATGGTTTGCTGGACGTGTTTCATCCCGACTGGAATCGAAATAACTCGAACCCCATCGGTCTGAACTTGTTTGAGTCCACGACAAACCGCTTGGTATTCTGCCCCTTGAGGGACGAAAATAGTATTTATAAACGTCATCCGATCATTTATGACTTTGAAAGAAACGAAAAAACAGCATAATCAAGCCATGAAATGGCGTAATTTTAAGGAAAATGGAACTACAGTACTGATTGCCCTGATCTTAGCCTTTTTAATTCGAGTTTTTATTGCCGAACCCCGCTACATCCCTTCAGAGTCTATGTTTCCTACTCTAGAGACTGGCGATCGCTTAGTGGTCGAGAAAGTGGCTTATAAATTCCATCCTCCAGCCCAAGGAGATATCGTAGTCTTTCAACCTCCAGCTAAACTTAGACTTTTGGGTTACGAACCAGATCAAGCCTTTATCAAAAGAGCGATCGCGACAGAAGGAGAAACAGTAGCAGTTCGAGACGGTATTGTCTATATAAACGATCGACCTCTAACAGAAGACTATATTGCTGCACCTCCAGGATACAATCTGATGCCTGTTACGGTTCCAGAAGGAGAATTATTTGTTATGGGAGACAACCGCAACAACAGTAATGATTCTCATGTCTGGGGCTTTTTACCAGTCGAAAATGTCATCGGTCATGCAGTATTCCGTTTTTGGCCCTTCGATCGCATCGGGACAGTCTAATCAATGATTACTGATTGCCAAACTGTCTTTGATAAACAATTTCTTCTTTATTCGATTCGAGTTTGATGTCAGAACGGGGGTATGCTACACACAAGAGAGCATATCCTTCAGCCTGTAATTCTGGAGATACTCCCATACCATCACTCTGTTCTACCTCACCTGAAAGAATTTGAGCAGCACAAGTGGTACAAACCCCAGCACTACAAGAAAAGGGTAAATCAATACCTGCATCAGTAGCAGCAGCTAGAATATTCTGCGATTCTGCAACCTGAATCCTATGAGTTTTACCTTGATGGTTTATTTCAACAGTGTAGGTATTAGACATATTATAAAAATGTGGTTTTTATCAATTAATTTGACTCGGCTTATTATTTTCTCACAAATTCTCTGACCCGAATCGATAAAGTCACGGGGAAAAGTTCAATAAATTGCCAATAATAAACAACCATAAAAGTTTTTAGCTAATCTTTTCTAGAAATTGGAGTTTTCGGTGTATCCTTTTCGTTAAGTCAGCGTGAGGAGTAACGGATTAATGGATTTTCGGAATAGAGCATTAGAAACTCTCAAACAAACTAGCAGGACTTTCTATATTCCCATAGCCCGTTTACCAGGAAGGTTACAAGATGCAGTAGCATCGGCTTATCTTTGTATGCGTGCGATCGACGAAATAGAAGATACTCCTGACCTTGATAATCAGACAAAAGCTCAACTTTTGCGTAGTATTAGTTTGAGGCTACAAGAAATCAGCGATATTAACTCTTATGAGTGTATTAGTGCCGATTTAGCTCCTTATGCTCATATTTTGCCAGAGGTGAGTCTCAGTATCGGAGAATGGGCTAAACTTGCTCCAGAAACGATCGCACCGAGAATTTGGGATGCTACGGCTGCGATGGCAGATCGGATGGCGTATTGGGCAGAACAAAATTGGACGATCGCCACTGAAGCCGATCTAGACCGCTATACTTTTAGCGTAGCAGGAGCAGTAGGTTTATTACTATCAGATCTTTGGGCTTGGTACGACGGTACTAAAACCGACCGTTCCCAGGCGATCGCTTTTGGTCGGGGTTTACAGGCGGTTAATATTATTCGCAATCAAAGTGAGGATTCTTTGAGAGGAGTGAGTTTTATTCCCGATGGCTGGACTAGCCAGGATGTGCAAAATTATGCACGTCGTCAGCTAAAACAAGCTAATTTATATATCGAAGCCCTACCTCAAAATAGTCCCGCGCTAGATTTTTGTCAGATTCCTTATATTCTGGCTAAAGGGACTCTAGATGCGATCGCGATCGGTAAACCCAAACTGACTCGTCATGATGTTTTGAGTTTAGTTGAGAAATTTATCAACGTCAAATCAGCTTAAAAATTAATCATTAGCAAGTTGTCGGGTGGGCAGGAAAATAATTTTATATTCAACTACACTACTTGGCTACAGATGCCCACCAAAAGTAATTAATCAAATTTTATGTCTATTGCTAGTTTAGAACACGGCTTTATTAAGACTAACGGAGTTAACTTACATTACGTCAGTCAGGGGACGGGGAAATTGATGCTCATGCTTCATGGTTTCCCTGAATTTTGGTATTCTTGGAGACATCAGATTGCTAAATTTAGCCGAGATTATCATGTCGTAGCAATAGATCTGCGGGGATATAACGACAGCGATAAACCAGAAGCATTATCTGCATATCAAATGTCAGAATTGATTGCCGATGTCCGAGGCGTAATTAACGGTTTGGGCTATGAAGATTGTATTCTGGTGGCTCATGATTGGGGAGGAGCGATCGCCTGGAATTTTGCCTATAAGTATCCTGAGATGATCGAAAAGCTGATTGTCATGAATTGTCCCCATCCTGCTAAATTTATTGAGGGATTAAAAACTCCAGCGCAATTGCAAAGAAGTTGGTACATCTTCTTTTTTCAACTGCCTTTTTTACCAGAATTGCTCTTTCAAGCTAATAACTATCAGGCGATCGCTTCGGCTTTTAGGGAGATGGCGGTTGACAAGTCGGCATTTACCACAGAAGATCTTAACGCCTACAAAGAGGCTGCTGCCAAACCAGGCGCGCTCACGGCAATGATTAATTATTATCGGGCAAACTTTAAAATTCCTCCAGATAATCTAGCAAAAGACTGGCAGATTTTAAATCTCCCTACTTTAATGATTTGGGGCGAAGAAGACACCGTACTAGGTAAAGAATTAACCTACGGTACAGAAGCCTATGTCAGCAATTTAGAGCTTAAATATATTCCCAATTGCAGTCATTGGGTACAGCAAGAACAACCCGATCTAGTCAATCAATATATGGAGGAATTTTTAGCGAAACCTTGATTGTCTTTTTGCCTCATAGAGTAACAAAGAAGTAGCCACGGCAACATTTAGAGATTCTACACCATTAGCCAGAGGAATTTTAACCTCTTGGTCAGCTTTAGCGATCGTCTGTGGTGATAACCCCGCTCCTTCATTTCCCAGTAAAATCAAACTAGGTCGAGTCAAATCGAGATCCCAGTAAGTTTTTTCTGCTTGAGAGGTGGTGGCAATGACTTGTATTCCTTGCTGCTGATGTTGCCAAATTAATTCTGCCAGATTTTGCTTAGTCCCAATGGATATACGAAACCATTCTCCTACTGAAGCTCGCAATACTTTGGGGTTATGAATATCGACACTATCCGAACTCAACCAGAGAGCATCAACTCCTGTAGCTACTGCACTGCGAATAATTGTGCCTAAATTACCAGGGTCTTGTAATCTTTCGATGGCAATACCTAACTTAGTTTGAGCAATAATTGGTTCGGATCGAGTTCGACGCGGTGCGACTGCGACAACTCCATCGGGATTAACAGTAGTCGCGATCGCGCCTAATACTTCTGAACTAACGGGCTGCAATTTTAAACCCTTATCAATAATTTTTCGGCATAATTGCGGATGATTTGCTCGCCAGCGATCTGTGTGAAAAATAATATCTAACTTATAATCGACTTGAAAAGCTGCCTCAATCAAATTTGTTCCTTCTAACAGTAGCAAATTTTGCTTCTGTCTTTCTTTGCTGGAATGTAGCTTTCGAGCTTGTTTGACAAGAGGATTTTGAATGCTAGTTAAAATTATGTTTTCCACAAGCTATTGACGAATAGCATTACTGAAAGTAATACTTTGGATGCAAATAGTGATGCGGAACTCGGGACTTGAACCCGAATGTTTTAAGCAAACACTAGAATCTGAATCTAGCGCGTCTACCAATTCCGCCAGTTCCGCGTAAAATTTTACCCACAGACTCTTATTATGATTGACTTTTAGCCTCAATGTCAAACTTATAACAATTTTTAAAAGTTAGTTGTTCGAGATCTGTCTCCATCACTAGTAGACGCTCACATTAAATTACTATTTTTATTATCAAGAGGAAAAAGCCATTAATTCTATCTCTAACTTAACCCAACCCAAAACCAATCTCAAAGACTCCCAAGCTATATTGGAAATATGGGGACGAGTTCCCCTCAAAGGCGAAGTCAAAATTAGTGGTGCTAAAAACTCCGCTTTAGTATTGATGGCTGGTTCAATACTCTGTCCAGGACAAACCGTCTTACATAATATTCCTAATCTAGTTGACATCCAACGAATGGGACAAATCCTCACCTCTTTGGGGGTTAAACTCAAGCTAGATGACAACTCCCTTCAGATTGATGCCAGCGATATTAATCCTACCGAAGCTCCATATGATGTAGTTTCCCAGTTAAGAGCCAGTTTCTTTGTCATTGGGCCGCTACTAACTAGATTAGGAATAGCAAAAGTACCTAGACCTGGAGGATGTGCCATCGGCGCACGTCCTATAGAGCTTCATATGCGGGGTTTACAGGCGATGGGAGCAAATGTGTCTATTGAAGATGGTGTAGTTCATGCCAATTTGGTAGGAAACAAACGCCGTTTACAAGGGGCAAACATCTACCTAGACTATCCTAGTGTTGGGGCGACCGAAACCATCTTGATGGCAGCTACTTTGGCTGAAGGAATAACTACGATCGGTAATGCGGCCCAAGAACCAGAAATTGTAGATTTGGCTAACTTTTGTAATGAAATGGGGGCAAAAGTTAGTGGCGCGGGAACAAATACGATTACTATTCAAGGCGTTACTGAGCTACACCCTGTCGAGTATAGCGTTATTCCCGATCGCATTGAAGCGGGAACATTCCTAGTAGCAGGCGCAATTACCCAGTCGGAAATTAGTTTAACCTCAGTCATTCCCGAACATTTAGTTCCCGTAATTGCCAAACTCCGAGAAATAGGCTGTCAAGTTGTTGTAGAAGGAGAAGAAGATCGAGTATTTGGTGGCAACATCAGATCTAAACGGCTGCGAATCATACCAGGAGAGCTTCAAGGCACGGATATTGAAACTTTACCCTATCCTGGCTTCCCTACCGATATGCAAGCTCAATTTACTGCCCTATTGAGTATTAGTGAAGGCAATAGCGTAATTACCGAAACCGTATTTGAAAACCGTTTGCGTCACGTTGCCGAATTACAACGTATGGGAACAAATATTCGAGTCAAGAAAAATAATGCGATCGTTCAGGGTGTACCGTTTATTTCTGGTGCGCCAGTTATGGCAACCGACTTAAGAGCCTCTGCTGCATTAGTCTTAGCTGGTTTGGCAGCAAAAGGTAAAACCACCGTTCGCGGTTTACATCACCTAGATCGCGGTTATGAGAACTTAGAAGAGAAATTGCGTGGTTTGGGCGCGAGATTAGAGCGGATTATTCCTCAATAGTATTTTAATTTTTTGATTGATTAAGGCGATCGCCCGACTGACTTTTCTAGTGTTAAGGCGATCGCTTTTTTTAGTCATTAGTCATTAGTTAGTAGTTATTTGTCCTAACCAATATACGTACTGCGATAAGAGCTTACTAATACCCAAATAAATAAGATTGGGTTATAAAGGGGGTATTCAACAAATCTATTACTAATCATGATGATTGGTAATTCGAGAATGGATACTTATGAGGAAAGTAATAGAGCCAGACAAGCTGCCCTACTAGCGAAAAAAGATCGCGAAAACATTATCAAAAATGGCTTGAGTATTTTAGAACATTACCGTAGTGGTTGGAGTGTGGTCGAAATAGCAGTTTCTACTAGCGAATCGGAAGCTACTTCGGTGAGAATTGCTGCGATTAGAAATTTTATCAACCAGGTTAACTCGATTATCGGGTTGATTAAGTCTCATGTCGAAGGTTTGTCGGCAACAGAAATCGCTCAAAAGCTAAACATTGAGCTTAATATCGTGCTTGAAGAACTTAAATGGTTTCAGCAAAGCCAAATCATTACTCAAAAAGGGCAAGTTTGGATACATAAAAAATACGAGTAAAATAAATTGAATCTAGCCTTCGTTAAATATGAGACACGATTATTTGTTAGTCATTAGTTATTAGTCGTTAGTAAGCTGACACGCATTTAAATTGGGATTTTTGAAGTTCAGACTTCTTACAGCAAGGCTTGTGGGCGATCAAAATAAATGCATAACAGCTTAGAGACGTAGCATACTACGTCTCTACTGTTCGGGGTAGAAAAGATGATTCATGGTTTAGAACACGATACCGCCAGCAGCGAAAAAGTACTATTTTGTCTGGCGGTGGCTCTGTGTATGCTGATTCTTTCCAATCTCCACTGGACTAGCTGCGAACTTGGACGAACCAAATACAAACGTATCCTAACCTTTTATCGCTTGGGCGCTGCTGCTTTTATTATTGTTTTGGCTTTTGCTAGTGGTGTTTTATCTTCGTTGATGATAATTACTTTAGTTGCGATCGCCTGTACCGTACAAATTGCCTTCGATATTTTCAATACTTGCTCGTAGATTCGATCTATGTCGAGCCAGTTATTTAATTTCAGAATTACGAATCAACTGCACATCTCTAGGATTGTTAATGTTCTTCGATATAGCTTCCCATTGTTCTGCTAAACCCAATCTAGATAAAGCTTTATTAATCACCAAAAGATGATTTGATTCTTGTTTTCTTTTGCTTATTACACTAGTGTTTTCTCCATGCCAGCGATAACAATAGTTAGTGCTACTAATATGGTGTAAATGACCGACTTCACTCAATTTAAGATACATATCATAGTCCACGGCACTGGTTAGATCTTCATCAAACCCAGAGGTTCTGCACCAATCTCTTTTTCTAAACATCCGAAAATGAGATGCTAACATACTTAACAAGAAAGATTCTCTAGAAAATTCAACATGCCTGGTTAAGGTGCGGACATAATTACCAGCTTTATCGACAATTTCAGCCGAACTATACACACAGCTAACATCGCGATCGTCTAAATAATTAACGGCTAATTCTACTGCGTTTGGTTTGAGAAAATCATCAGAATCTAGTTGCCCAATGTACATTCCACGACACATGTTAACCGCAGCATTTGAAGCTTTACTAATACCGCCGTTAGCCTGAGATATCCAACGAACTCGCGGATTGTCACTATAGTTTGCTTCTAATACTTTTAAAGTGCCATCAGTAGAGCCATCATTACAGATACAAACCTCTAAATCGGTATAGGTTTGATTCAAAACACTATCTACTGCTTGCTTGATATATTGTTCTCGATTGAATACAGGAATATAGATAGAGACTTTAGGAACTGCATATAATCTTCCTCGTTCGTATTGACGATAGATAGGTGCGGGACATTTTTCTGCTAATTGCAAGGTGGTAATATTTTTTCCCGCTTGGCGATCTGTCTCGTTTTCTCCATTGGGGGGTTCTTGGTGGAGAGACATAGCATCGATCACGGGAATAAAATAATATCCCGCATTATAAAACCGATATCCCATTTCATTATCTTCTGCGCCCCAATGCTGAAAATCTTCATCATATTCTCCTGCTTCTTGAATTGCTTTTCGAGGATGAGCTTCATTTCCGCCTGAAAATCCGACAAAAGACCATCTTTGCTCTTTTTTGTAGTTGTTACGGACATAAAGTGCAAATCGCCAGTCGTGACACTCCCCTATACTTGTTTGTCGAGCCGAAACTTCGTTATTAGGAACAATACTAGGAAGATCGATCGCCGTGTTGATATTAGCTAAAATTTCATCATCGGTAATATCATCGGTGCAAACATATCTTCGATGTCCGATTAAAATAACGCGATCGCTTACGTGAAAGTATTTCATGTAGGATTCTACTAGTTCGGGGTAGGGTAGAATATCGCAATCTATAGTAATCAAATAGTCATGTCTGGCGGTTCTTGCGCCTAAATTACGGGCTGCTGATAAGCGATAACCTCGATCTGATTGGCGAACGTAGATTAGATTTAGGTAATGTTCGTATTTGCGAATCACCCGATCTATTTCCTCAGAACTACCATCGTCTACTACTACTACTTCAATTAGATGTGCGGGATAAGTTTGATGAGTCAGTGCTGCTAGAGTTTTAGCCAGCATCGCACTACGATTATAAACAGGGATTATAATTGAAACTGCCAATGTATAAGGCTTCTTGCTAGTAGCAAACTCGGATAGCTGTTGTTCGATAAAAGAATAATCATTACCAACGCCTACCAGTTCGGGCAAAATTAAATCTGGAGGAAAATTAGGCAGAGTTTTTCTTTGATAGACATGACGTTCTTGGACGGGACGATCTAAAAATGCTTGGTTGGCTTCAGAAAATCGACCCATTTCAATCAAAGTTTCCTCTCTAGCTACATAACCACCGACAAAGTCAGGAAAGTTTTCCTGTAGATAATCACAATATTTGAGGGCTTGTTCCAGATTGCCAGAACAACGAGCAGTGTTAGCCAATCCTTGCCATGCATGAGGGTTTTCGGGATGTTCTGTAGTAATTTTTTGAAAACTTGCTTCTGCTGCTTCTATTTCTGCTAGTTGAATTAAAGTATTGGCTCGACTAACCTGCATCCAAACGCGATTGGGAAACCGAGCTACACATTCGTTCCAGTAGTACAAAGCTTGTGACCATTCTTTCTGTCTCATCGCCATCTTCGCCAGCCCAGCCAATCCTTCAGAGCGATCGCTATATTTGAGCTTTAATCCCTCGAACTCCGCTTTTGCTAGCTCAAATTCACCGATTTCTGCCAAAGCATTACCTTTGCCTACGTAGGCAGATATAGCTTCAGGAAAAGAGTCAATTACTGTTTGCCAACGCTGCACTGCCAAATCAAACTGTTTCGATCGCATTGCTACCCTAGCTAATCCCTCCAATCCATCAGAGCGATCGGGACATTCTATGACCAATTTTTGCAGCAGGTTTTCGATCTCGTCCAATTTGCCCAAGTCTACTAAGGCATTTTCTAATCTACGGTATAGCCAAGGCTGAGTTAAACCTAGTTTTTGAGCTTGATAATAACAAGCAACTGCTTCCTCTATTGCGCCATTCGCTTCTAAGAGAATTCCCTGAAAAAACTTAAATCCTGCATGAGTAGGATTTTCTTGAGTGAGGCGATCGTAACGAGCGGCTGCCGTTTCCAATTGCCCTTGCTGCAAAACAATGCTGAGTAACTTATCGTAAACAAATTTATGGCACTCGGGATTAATTAATATTCCCTGTTCTAAATAAAAAATCGCTTCATCTTTTTTGCCAGTTACCAATAAAGCATTACTGAGATCGAAATAAACCCAAGAATGATGGGAATCTAACTCTATTACTCTTTGATAAATAGAAATTGCTCTAGCAAAAAGCTGTTGATGCTCGTAGCATTTTGCCAGCTTAAAATTAAATTCAGGATGTTCGGGCTTTAACTCTACTGCTTTTTGAAAAGCCGAGAACGCTCGTTCCCATTCTCCCTTTTTAAGATAACCATTCCCTAATTGAGCATATATCCAAGGTGGTTGTTTGGCGGAAATACTCATTGCTCTTTCGTAAGCTTCAATTGCCTCTTCGACATTGCCTTCTTGCCATTTGGTTTTGCCAAGTTGAATTAATTCCTTTGTCTTCTGTAAATTCATGTCGATCGAAGTTTGGTTCAGAGATTGGCAAGCTGTCTAGTTTACAGAAAAGAAGATTTTGAATCTAAATTATTAACAATTTTCAACACGATAATTTAAATCGATAAAATCAACTAGATTTCTGTAACTGCTATCGGTTCGAGCCGATCCTAATCTTAAATTTATGGATCGGCAATATCTGTCTGATTGTTCTAGCTGCAAGTCGTTTCTCTACCTCGTGTAGTTCTAAGGAGTCGCGCCAAAATAACTTACCAATTTAAAGGTTAATCAAGGAAGAAGATAATAGTTCCATTTTCTGTGATGTGACAAAACATTCGATGTTCGATTTTATTCCATTTACTTGTCCCTGGAGGTAAATGGCAGACATTGATAGTTAATCCTAATTCCGTGGCTAATTTTTGTAACTCGCTTTTCCCAAAATCAACACCCTAGATCTAACCCATCTCTTATACTTCTTTAAACTTAAATTTAATAAATACCAAAATGCTACTAATTACAAAACCAATAATAAAACCAAATAAGTGACTGTGAAAGCTTACTTGGGGAATTAGATTATCAAAAATAAATTGAATAATAATAATCAAAATTACCTGTTGTAATCGGCGTTTTGCCGTAGTCGAATGTCTTTTTTTTAGCCATATTTGTAGTGAAATTGCCAAAATCGCGCCAATTAAACCCATGATCGCTGCCGAAGCACCAACTAAAAAAACATTATTCAATCCTAATTTGAAAGCTAACAAAGAAAAAGTCAGCATTGAGCCGATACCACTACATAAATAAATTGTCAGATAGTATTTTGCTCCCAAACTTAATTCAATTAAACGTCCAATAAAGAAAAGAGACAGCATATTAGTTGCCAGATGGAATGAGCCATAGTGAAGAAAGTTAGCCCCAATTAATCGCCACCATTCACCAGCTAAAACTTTTTCAGGAATTAAAGCCCCCAAACGCTCTAAAGCCAGATAATTTTGACTCCCTCCCAATTGAATTTCTATAGCATAAACTAGTAAATTTAGGGCAATTAAAATATAGGTAGTATAGGCGATTCCAGCTTGTTTGTGGCTTGGTTTCATACGAAATATTTTTTGAAAATTAGTACAGTTCGTAAATTGATAATTTTGGTTCGGAAAATTAAATATTAAAAATGTTAACTATTTTTAGAGTTTAAACAGTTATCGTGCTTATTATCTCAGTTCGGCATAAATAAGACGAATAATTAGTGTATTGTTAAGGATTGGGTTTTACAATTAAGCTAATGATGCTGTAATCATACTCTTTTGTCCAGTCTAGATAAGATAAACACAATACTTCTTTTATTCTCGGTTGCTGGTAAATGGTAAATTAGTAGCTGTTGTCAACTGCGGATAAAAAATCATCACAACAGCTATTATGAGCAAACAGCACCATGTTACTTTACTTCCTGGGGATGGTATCGGCCCCGAAATAATCTCAGTTGCGGTAGAAGTACTCAAGGCGATCGCCCCCAAACACGACCTAGAGTTTACTTTTACTGAAGCGTTAATTGGTGGTGCTGCGATCGACGAGACAGGCGAACCCCTTCCAGAAGCGACTTTAACCGCTTGTCGTCAAAGTGATGCGGTGTTGTTAGCAGCTATTGGTGGCTATAAGTGGGATAACCTTCCTCGTCACCAACGTCCTGAAACGGGATTGTTAGGAATGCGGGCGGGATTGGGGTTATTTGCCAATCTTCGTCCAGCAACTATCTTACCCCAGTTGATCGATGCTTCCTCCCTCAAGCGCGAAATAGTAGAAGGAGTAGACATTATGGTGGTGCGGGAACTAACTGGAGGCATTTACTTTGGTCAGCCGAAAGGGATTTTTGCCACCGAAACGGGGGAACAACGGGGAGTTAATACCATGGCATATAGCGTCAGCGAAATCGATCGCATTGCTAAGGTAGGATTTGAAACGGCTCAAAAACGCCAGGGAAAATTATGTTCTGTCGATAAAGCCAACGTGCTAGATGTTTCTCAATTATGGCGCGATCGCGTTACGGCGATGGCAAAAGACTATAGCGACGTGGAATTAACTCACCTATATGTGGACAATGCAGCCATGCAACTCGTCCGCGCCCCCAAACAGTTTGATACTATCGTTACGGGGAATTTATTCGGCGATATTCTTTCCGATGCTGCTGCGATGCTTACAGGTAGTATTGGAATGTTACCTTCGGCTAGCTTGGGCGAAGCTGGTACGCCTGGAGTATTTGAACCAGTCCATGGATCTGCCCCCGATATTGCAGGACAAGATAAGGCAAATCCCTTAGCACAGGTACTCAGTGCAGCGATGATGTTACGCTACGGTTTAAACGAACCTGATGCTGCAACTGAAATTGAGAATGTAGTTAACCAAGCTTTAGATAAAGGTTATCGCACGGGGGATATTATGTCCCCAGGCATGAAGGCAGTAGGCTGTAAAGAGATGGGAGAAGTTTTACTAGAAATAATTGGTTAGTTGTTTAGTTGTAGATTATTAGGTAGATTACGTCCCAAATCAATAACTAACTGATTCTAAAACGATGGAGGCACCTACTCAGTTTATACTCGATCAAGTATTCATGGGTTATGGCTAGCTGAATCTAGCACTCCCCGTCCTCGCGGAACGCAGGGCGGGGTTCTTGAATTTTATACTTGGATTGATTTTCTCCTTGCTCTGGGGATTTTCTTTTGTTTCTCGATTCCATTATGGTTTGACTCCCATTTCAGATGTACTTCATCTGTGGGGCTAATTGATGTGGGTTCTATTATCTTTGGACAAGAGGTGAGGCTTATGTTGACCCTGGCATTGATTACTACGAACAAAAATACCAAGAGCGACTTGTTCAAAACCTGACTAAAAAAGCCCACTCTCTCGGCTTTGAGCTTATTCTCCAGTCCGTCCCACCCTCTGTGACTGATTTTGTTTCTCGAGAGAGGGATAGTAGAAAATAATCTTTAAGTAGCGATCGCACCTGTTAAAATTTAGTCCAAGCTTAAGGCGATTTTATCACTCTTATTAAAGATAAAATGCAATATAAGGCAGATGCAATCTATATAAATTAAGCTATCCGTAACAGATTATCAAAAACCTCAGCAAGCGCGACTACTACGTCAGCGCGATTTTGAGCATTTAGATATAGATAACAAGGTACTTATATCAGTCAGCTAGATTTCCAGGATGTCACTCAACAGCCAAAAAATCAAAACAGCAGCCATAGATCTGGGATTTCATGAAGTAGGTATGGCCAGAATCGGGAAATATCAAGACAATGCCGTAAAAAACCTTAAAAATTGGCTAAATTCAGGATATCAAGCTGATATGGATTGGATGGCAAACCCCAAAAGAGAAGACATTCGCGCCTGTATGCCCGAAGTGCGCTCGCTGATTTCAGTAGCCTTAAATTATTACACTCCCCAGCAACACTCAACCGCACCAGGAATAGCTAAAATCTCGCGCTATGGTTGGGGAAGAGACTACCACAAGGTGATGGGCAAAAAACTTAAGGCTTTAGCTAACTGGCTGCGATCGCAAGATGAATCGATTTTAGTTCGCTATTATGCAGATACTGGCCCCGTACAGGATAAAGTTTGGGCGCAACGAGCGGGGTTGGGTTGGCTAGCCAAAAACGGTAATCTAATTACTAGAAAATATGGCAGTTGGGTATTTTTGGGCGAAATTTTAACTAATTTAGAATTAACTCCCGATCTCCCTCATACTAGTCATTGCGGTACTTGTACTCGTTGCATAACCGCTTGTCCGACTGGTGCAATTATTAAACCTCATGTAGTCGATGCTAATCGTTGTATTGCTTATCATACCATCGAAAATAAAGAGCCAGAATTACCCCCAGAAATTGCCGAAAATCTATCAGGTTGGGTAGCAGGATGTGATGTTTGCCAGGATGTTTGTCCTTGGAATCAACGTTTTGCTAAAGAGACAAATATCAACGATTTTCAACCCTACGCTGTCAATGTTGAGCCTGAATTGAGCGAATTAGCCGAACTTACCGAGATAGAATGGGATCGACGCTTTCGGGCATCTGCCTTAAGAAGAATTAAACCTGCTATGTGGCGACGCAACGCTCGTGCTAATCTAAATAATGAACGGTAATTGTGTTGTGAAAACAAATATTTAAAATATTATTAAATATAATTACTATACAAAATTATTAAAAAGAGGATTAAATGACTGCTAAGGTAGTTCTGTTTGATTTTGATGGTACGATCGCCGATACATATAGTGCGATCGCAAGAATTACCAATCAATTATCATCTGAATTTGGATATAAAGCTCTAGATCGAGAAGAATTATTATTACTCAAAAATTTGAGTTCCCGTGAAATAGTTAAACTCTCGGAAATTTCTATTTTTAAATTACCTTTTTTAGTTAGAAGAGTAAGAACAGAATTAAGCAAAGAGATTGCCCAGTTGTCTCCCATCTCGAATATTTCTCCCGTACTATTGGAATTAAAAAGCAGAGGTTATACCTTGGGTATAGTTACCTCCAATATCAAAGAAAATGTAGAAATATTTTTACTCAATAATCAACTCAGATCTTTATTTAGCTATGTATACGCCAGTACCTCTATTTTTGGTAAGCACCGTGTAATCAATCAAGCGATTAGAAACAATCAGCTGAATAAATCCGATGTAATTTACGTTGGCGATGAAACCAGGGATATAAGAGCGGCCCGTAAAAGTAATATTGGCATTGCAGCAGTAAGTTGGGGTTTTAATTCCGCAGAAATTTTACAAGAATACAAGCCTGATTATTTAGTCGATAAGCCTTGCGAATTATTAGAAGCAATAGAACTTTATCATTCACAAATTAGCCAAACTAGAGCCAATTAGAAAGTTGAACCTCAGTCAGAAATCGGCAAACAATTTATTGCTGCTAGATCGCCAATAGTTCAAAATACCAGAAAACTTAAAGGTATCCTAATATATTTGTTAGTCTCATTAATAAAGTTAGCTAAGTCACGCTGCGCCTTAGCTAGTATTTTTCCATCCACGTAGACTTCCTTAGTAGGATAGTTTTCTAATAATTCGAGTAGCGAAATCAAATTATCATCACTGGCAGAAGTTATTAAAGCCCCTCTTAAAGCCTTGATATTAGCTCGTTCTGATTTAGAGCTAACAACATTGCCAGTTTGACTCAAGACATATTCTCCTGGTGCGGTATTAAGCAAGTCATAAATGAGTTGAGTATTGGCGGGAAATTGCTGTGTCAATATCCAACGAATCATATAGGGATTTTGTTTGCCAAACTTAAGCAGAAAGTCTAGAGAGGGAGATATTTCTCCTGTCTGGGCAAATTCCTGTAACTCTTCTAAAGAGACTGACTGAGTTGCTCCTGAATATTTGAAAATTACCTTTTGAGATGCTACCGCTTTTGGAGAATTGAAAACCAGTGTAGCACCAGCAACAAACATCACTGTTGTAGTTCCTCTAAACCATTTTAAGATGTTCGCAACCAGCATTGTATTATCTTCCTTATACTTGAGTCTTACTTTTATTTTAAATTACGACCAATTGACCGAGATTATGCATTCAGTAATTATTCACAGAAACTTCAAACAGGTATCGAAGATAATAATTAAATCTACTTAAAAAAAATTGTCAACAAGCGACAATCGCGGTATATCTATATTATGGACGTTTAAATAATAATTACTTTCAATAAACCCTAGCTATGACCCGTGCTATAGATCTTCAGGATCGGCGATCGCCAAAAATAAAGCAGTTCAGAGAGTTGATTTTTATTGGCAATTGCTCGACAAAATCAAAGATAGAATCCCTCGAACAATTGCATCTTACTCCTAATAATAATTTATTATCTCAAGCTAATCTAGGAGACTCTTTACTAATTATCCAGATGCATACTGCTAGAAGTATTACTCATCAGCTAAAAAATTTACAGATCGAGCCTGGAGTAGTAGTTGAAGTCGTCAGCAAGAGCGATCGCGGCTCAGTTATCATTAGTCTCGATCGCCAGTTAATTGGCATTGGCGCAGAACCCGCTCGTAAAATTGTTGTCACCTCTACTAATCAAACAAGATAATCAAAATGTTAACAAGTATTTCTGAATTATCTTTGGGTTCGGTGGCTATTGTTGCTGGCTATAGCTGGGCTTATGGCGGTTATATAGGAAAACTCATATCTAAAGGATTAATCCCAGGCACTCCTTTCGTGCTGATCAATTTGAGTTTAGCTCAAGGTGCGGTACAAATTATGATTAAAGAAAAAATTATTGTTTTATCTAAGCCTGAAGTTAACGCTCTTTGTATCGAAACTTTAACTGAAGATGATTTAGTCTAAAGATGTTGCTCGATCTCACCTTTTTTTAGTTTTGAAGTTCTCCCCAGTCTGGTTGATTTCTTGGGTCGTTGAGCCATTGTTCTAACCGTTAGCGAACAGTATTGCACAATTTCGGGCTGTGATTGAAAGTCAACAATTTTAAACTCATTTTCAGTTGCTCGAAACTCAAGTTAAGATCTAGATAGGAATTCGGTAACTTTTTCCTGAAAAAAACCGTTGAAATATTCAGAGAAAAAACCTATGTCTCCTCATGCTCAAAAGCCATCAAAAAACTCCAAGGACATCCGCCTAACAGCCACTTCAAAAATGTGGTCTTTGGCGATCGCTATGTTAGCCATCTGCATTCCTCTCTCTGCTGCCACTAAGAGTGGACCGATTCTGCCTCTCGCTGTGGTTGTTGGGACAACTATGGGGACAGCATCCGTATGGAGAGGCTCGACCAAAGAATCGACTAGCGATCGCCTGACAGCTGAAAAAATTAAGCAATTAGAAGGTAGAATTGCCGACCTGGAGACCATTATTACTTCAGAAGAAATTAATTGGCGACACTCTCTTGAGCCATCCTCTAAAAGCACAATTCTAGGTAAAGTTGCATCTAGCGTTGAGGAGAGGGAAAAGCTGAAACAGATCGCCGAAGCACGTGTTGACCCCAGCTAGTTGATAGAAGGAGAAGTAAGTACCTAGACCAAATAAATTCTAATTGGGACTTGACAGACAGACTGGTCTGTTTTATAGTTAAATCATGGACAAAGCTACTAAACAATTAACACCAAAAGAACGAATTCTCAAAACAGTAGATCGCTTGTTTTACGAACAGGGTTATCTAGCAACTGGAGTCAACCAGATTATTGCTGAAGCACAAGTCGCCAAAGCCAGCTTTTACCAGCATTTTCCCTCAAAAGAGGCATTGGTACTGGAATATATAAAAGCTTATAACACCGACTTCTTTCGGCAATTACAACGGCTAGAGAAACAGTTTGTCGAGCCAAAAGCCCAGATTTTGGCTTTATTCGATCTTTTAGCAGACTTTTCCCAACAAGCTGAATGTCGGGGTTGTGCCTTTCTCAATATAGCTGCGGAATTTTCCCAACCTGAGAGTAAACCCCGTCAATTAATTGCCCGATTTAAAACCGATCTGAAAGTACATATAGAACAATTAGTTTTAGAAGCTTTACCAGAAAATATTGACTCAAAATCGGCTCAGATTAGAGCAACTGCTGTCTATTTACTCTTTGAAGCAGCATTAGTTGAAAGTCGCGTCCATCACGATCTCTGGCCGGTTCAGGCGAGTAAGTCTGCTGTATGTCAATTATTGAGCTAATTTTTTTTGCTCTTTAATAGACAGACTAGTCTGTACAAAAATTAAACTACTTATTAATCTTAGAAGACAAAATCATGAAACCTTTTACTACTTTTACTACTTTTAGTGCGATCGCTCTTTCTCTCGTACTCGCTTCTGCCTCTGGGGTAAAAGCACTAGAAACAAGCGGTATAACCAAAGCATCCGAAGTTAGAGATAACAGCGTATTAATAGCTCAAGCTGAAACTAACAGTCAATTTATCACTGCTGAAAAAAACCATTCCACTGTAGGAACTCTAAAAGTAATTGAAGTAGACGGCAAACAGTATTTAGAGTTTGGGGATGATTTCAAGACAGTTGCAGGCCCTGCGGTAGAGATAATTCTGCATAGAGATAGTGCCGTACCAGTGAATATAGACGAAGAAGATTATGTAACCATTGCGCCCATTAAAAACTTTGAAGGAACCCAACGTTACGAAGTTCCAGAGAACATCGATCTAAACGAATATGCTTCTGTAGCTGTTTGGTGTCAGGAGTTTAACGTTACTTTTGGCTATGCCCAATTGTAAAAGCTACAAACTAACTAAATTGATAACTTTCGGGATAATTATCGGTTCATCAAACATTTTCCAGACAGATAAGCTCAAAAGATCCTAATTATGACTGCTTACAACAGATTAACATCCCTTACCGATTCCTATCGCCCTCGCTGGACTGCTCTCAAACAGATAGGTCGAACTCTGGTTGAAGATTATGCGATCGCCTTTAAACGAGATCCAGCAGCCCGTAACTGGTTAGAAGTCTTACTTTGTTATCCTGGGGTTCAAGCCATATTTTTCTATCGTCTTGCTCACTGGTTGCATGGATTAAATCTTCCTTTCTTGCCTCGTTTTCTGTCCCATATTGCTCGCTTCCTCACGGGAATTGAAATTCATCCAGGGGCAAAAATTGGCAACAGAGTATTTATCGACCACGGTATGGGAGTAGTTATCGGCGAAACCGCAGTAATTGGTAACAACTGCCTACTTTATCAGGGTGTAACTTTAGGCGGTACGGGAAAAGATCTAGGAAAACGTCATCCCACTTTAGGTTGTAACGTCACCGTCGGTGCGGGAGCAAAAATTCTCGGCAACATCAATATCGGTAGTAATGCTCGCGTCGGTGCTGGTGCTGTGGTGGTTAAAGATGTACCAGCAAATTCCACAGTGGTAGGCATTCCAGGTCGAATTGTCTCTCAAAGAGATGAAGAATACGACTGTAATTAGCCTCAGAAATAAGCAAGAGGTATTAGCTATGAAAACGCCAAATCTAGACTTAACAAGTATCGAACGAGAACTTAGCAATCAGACAGCTTCCCAAATCGTTCAATGGGCAAAAGAAAGATTTCCAGAAGGTTTGGTCATGACTACCAGCTTCGGTATTCAGTCCGCTGTCATGCTTCATTTAGTCACTCAAGTTATCCCCGATATTCCTGTTATTTGGATCGATACGGGATACTTACCACCAGAAACTTACCGTTTTGCTGAAGATTTAACCCTCAAGCTCGACCTTGATTTACATATTTACCAATCAGATCTAAGTCCTGCTCGTATGGAAACGCTTTATGGCAAGCTGTGGCAACAAGATGACCTAGAAGCCTTAAACCGCTATGATTATCTGCGTAAGGTCGAGCCGATGAATAGAGCTTTAAAAGAATTAAACGCTCAAGCGATTTTAGCAGGATTGCGGAGAGAGCAGACTGATTTTCGCTCTTCATTAGAAACAATCAATCTTCAAGGAGAGCGGTACAAGATTTTGCCCATCTTATCTTGGAGTTCTAGAGATATTTACTATTATCTCCAAGAATATAATTTGCCTTACCATCCACTGTTCGACCAAGGATATGTCACCGTCGGCGACTGGCATTCTAGTCGTCCCTTGATGGCTAGCGATAGTAACGAACGCGCTTCTCGCTTTCGGGGGATCAAACAGGAATGTGGTTTGCACCTTCCCGTTGCAGCCTAACAAACATAGAGAGGGATAAAACTATGAAACTTACAAGACAAAATCTTAACCCAAAAACCAATCATATCTACGATGTTATAGTTGTTGGTGGTGGTGCGGGGGGACTCTCAGCAGGCATTTATCTGCAACGCTATCTTCTTTCCAGCTTAATTATCGATAAAGGTAAAGCTCGCTCTTTCTGGATGCAGGAGTTACACAACTATCTCGGTTTGCCTCCAGACACTCCTGGTAAAACTCTAATCAAACAGGGTAAGGAACACTATCTTTCTCTTGGTGGCGATTTACTCAACGCCTATGTAGAAGAAGTTATCGATGAAGGAGAAACCTTTTTAGTTAGAGTAAAAGTTGGTCGAAACAATAGCATCTATACTGAGTTTCGAGCAAAATATATCATTGCTGCTAGTGGCATTATCGACCATTTACCAGCTTTAGAAAAGATGCAAAATGTCTTTGACTATGCTGGTTATAACCTGCACGTCTGTCTGCTTTGTGATGGTTACGAAATGCGCGATCGCCAAGTTGGCGTGTTTGCCAGTAGTGAAAATGCAGCACAGGTAGCTTTTAGCTTGGGTTGGTTTACGCCGTATATCACTGTGTTTACTCAAGGGTTATTTACCGCCAGTTCCGAACTGCGTCAGAAACTAAAAGAACATGGTTATTCTCTGGTAGAAACTCCTATTAAACAATTCTTGGGAGAAAACCATCAAATGAATGGCGTGGAGTTAGAAAATGGTTCAGTAGTTAATTTGGAGGCTGGATTAATTTCCATGGGTTCTCGTTATCATTCTGACTATCTACAAAATCTCGATTTGGAATATCAAGGGGGTAATCTGGTAACAGATAAAATGGGACGTACATCCCACCCCAGAATATTTGCCCTGGGAGACTTAAAAGTAGGTATGAATCAGGTAATAGTAGCTGCTGCTGATGGTGCTATGTCTGCTACACAGATTTGGCGGGATATTCGCCGTCAAACGGGGGCAAAACGCAATTTGGATATTTTGGCTGCCTAATAGAGAGTTGGGTAGATTTGGTGGGCAATAAGATATTGGGTGAAACGATCGTTGACCCTGGCGTTGACCCTGGTTATATTTTGCCCACCCGAAGGCGCGATCGCTCTCCGAACTCCGAACTCCTGTACGGACGTGACCTGGAACGTCCTCTACGAACTACTAACTACAAGCTGATAATGTCGCTGATTAGCCAAGCGGTGATAATCAGTAATAAAATTGCTACGGACAAATCTAAAGTTTCGGGGGTAAGTTTTTTAGATAGCCAGTAGCCAACCGAAACTCCGATCAGACTAGTCGCAATCAAGGCTAAAGCTGCACCCGTAAACACAATCCAGGGGGCTTGAGATTCTGCGGTCATCAGTAGAGTTACAAGCTGGGTTTTATCTCCCATTTCTGCCAGGAAAATAGTGACAAAAGTAGAGCTAAATACCACCCAAAAATTATTTTGTTGCTGTTTAGATTTGATTGGAGATGGCTGGGTTTGATTAATTGATTCGAGAGATGGGCGATCGCTATCCATTCAGGTTTATTTTTATTTTGTCCTCTATACGTGAAATAATACTACTCTAAGAAGTGAAAATCTGCTTAATAAAACTCTCACAGCTTCGAGATTAAAATGGCGCGTCCCCTGGCGTGAAAAGCCAAGGGCTTCCGCCACTGCATTCTGCAGTTACTAATAATTCAATCGGCAAAAATTTGCTTTTATGACTTTTTTCGATCGAGACGAACAGTTGACTCAAATTGCCCAGGGAATTTTACAAACGACTAAAGAAAGATTTCCCACATTAACCAGAGACAAAATAGCCCTTACCTGGATTTTATACGAAGAACCCGTAATCGTGAATACGGGTGGGGCTTTATCTGCTGCTGAATTTTGGCAGTATCGGGTTAAAGGTTTTAGCTATCGGGGCGTAGAAAGAATTTATCCTGCCAGCTTAGTCAAACTATTTTATTTGGTTGCGATCCACGAGTGGTTGCAAGGCAAAATGGTGCCTGAGTCTTTGGAATTGGAACGGGCGATCCGCGATGCGATCGCAGTTTCTAGCAATGATGCCACCAGCTTAATTGTTGATGTCTTGACGGGGACGACTAGTGGGCCAGAATTACCCGCACAACCTTTTGAAACCTGGCAAAGACAACGCAACCTAGTCAATCGCTATTTCCAATCTTTGGGTTGGGAAGAATTAGAAAGTATCAACGTCAATCAAAAAACTTGGTGTGATGGTGCTTATGGACGCGAAAGAGCATTTTTGGGCGAATTGATGGAAAATCGCAATATGCTTACTACTGATGCAGTAGCCAGGTTACTACACAGTATTGTTGGCGGAGTTGCTGTTTCTCGCGAGCGATCGCAAAAAATGATGCAGTTACTCCAACGCAGTCTTAATCCTGGAGAATTGGTAGAAAGTGATGACGAAAATCAAATTACGGGCTTTTTAGGCGAAGGTTTACCGTCTAATGCCAAAATCTGGTCTAAGGCTGGTTGGATGAGTCGAGTTCGTCATGATGCTGCCTATATTGAAATTCCTCATCTACCGCCTTATCTGCTGGTGGTGTTCACTGAAGGTAAAGAGAATGCCCAGAATAAACTTATTTTACCGTTTATTTCTCAATCTCTAGTTGAAGCTTTAATTAGATTAAATAAATAGCTCAATCAACACTCAATAGTGATTACAACCAATTGCCCACCAAAACAAAAGCCGACCAATAAAAAGGATGTTGGTATCGAGGATTTCGCAGTAACTTTAATTGTGCCTCACGTAATGCTTTGGCTTTAGTTATCTCAGGAGTTTGTAAAGCGCGATAAAATTGGGTCATTAATTCAGCAGTAGAATCATCCTGAATCGACCACAAGGTAGCTAGGGTACTCCGCGCCCCCGAACGTACTGCTACCCCTGCTAAACCCAGTGCTGCTTGTTTGTCACCCGTTGCGGTTTGACAAGCACTAAGAATTAATAGCTCGATGGGAATATCTTCGGCAAAATCTCTCGCTTGCAGTAATTGGTCTAAATCTCTGACATTAATGCGATCGTCCCAGGTAAGCAAAAAGGTATCTTCGGCGCGAGAAGAGAACTGTCCATGGGTTGCGAGATGAACTATGGGAAAGGGTTGAGTTGTTACTTGTGCTTTGATGCGATCGCGGGTGAAGTCTCGATCGAGTAAGATTTCTGAAGGAACTAGAGTCGCAATTTCTCTTACTTCGTTATCCACATTTGGTAAAGAGGTAAATCCCTGACGAGATTCGGTCAAACCTCCAGCAACGGCTTTTAAAGTGTCGCTAGCGAAAGAACCAGATGTTAGTAGTTGCAAACCAGGAGTTAAAGCTAGATTGTATTTTTCAACCAAATATTGTTTGCCATCGTACAGCGAAGCAACAGGAATTCCTCGCATGATGCCGTCTAAGATAAATACTATGGTATTAGTTTGATGTTGTTGGAGTTGACTTTCTAAGGGACGAATCAACCAGTCATAAAAAGTTTGATTTGCTTGCAGAGGATTTTCAGTTACCAAAAAGGGACTGAGATTAGCATACAAGTCTTCAAAAGTGCGATCGATTACTTGAGGATGATCGAGCGCTATTTGATGATAATGGAGAGGTTGTCCTGGTTGGGATAAGATAACAGCTAGACGATCTGGCAAAATAATCGAGTAGATCACTGCTGCTTCGGGATCGATCTGTTCTATTTGTTGTGGTTCGGCATCTATACAGGCTTCTCGAAAGAAATTATTTAATTCGGCTAGTTGCAAGGCTTCAATGGTATCGCGGGCTTGTCTTAGGTTTTCTTGACTGGGATTATTTCCTAATAGCAATGCGGAGCGTTCGCGGTATACTGGTTCGAGACGATCGCGAAAAGCAAACTGCGTTTCGGGATTAATTGCGACTAAATCTGACCTCAAAGACTGTAAACTGGCAAAAGTAGCGTTATATGCCTGCAATGCTAATTCTGGCTGATTCTGGAGTCGAGAGATTCTGCCTAATTGCCATTGCCAGAGGTAAGCTATTTCTGGGGCTGCATTGTTATCGAGAGTCAATAAAGCTCGTTCGGTTAATTGTCGCGCTTGCTTTAATCTTCCCGTATGTTGATACACTGCACCGAGATAACCCAAAGCATAGGCTTGTGCTGGTTTGTCTTGTATTTGCTGGGCTTGTTGTCGGGCGGTGTTGATTTCTGCCTCGATTTCTGACCAAGATATTTTTAAATCCTCTGGTGAGGAAGCTGGACACTGTTGAACGATCGGGGAAGAAAACTTAATCGTGTTTGGTTGCAGACAGATTAGACTTTGAACTAAATTAAGGCGATCGTAGATCGTGGTACGGTTAACGGGTAATTGAGCTAAATTGGTATTGATATCTGCGATCGAACTGGGAATTACTTCTGTCAATTCTCTCTTTCCAAGCTTGTTGGGTTGGAGGGACGAAACGATATCTTGATTTTGAGTAATCAAACTCAGTAAATTGAGTTGAGCTTTGGTTTGTATTACTAAGTCGTTAGATAAAGTTGCTTGTCGATAACAGTCTATTGCCTGTAAATAATAATCATTGGCGCTTTGTGAATTATTCTGTGCCAAACATTGAGACGAAGCTAGATCGATCTCCTGTATAGTTTGAGAATTACTAACTCGATTGCCAAAAGCACGAACGGTATTACCCAAACTAAGTAAGATTGGACTGGAGTCTACTTCTAATTTTTTAGCGATGCTCTCAGCCTCTAGTAAAACTACTTGAGATTGTTCCAAGTTTCCTGTGACCCGCAGAGTATTAGCAAAACTAAGCAAGGCGGCAATTTTTGATTTTGAATCAGGCTTATTGCTGAGTTTAGTTTGAACTGAGGTCAAAATTTTGCTGGCGCGACGATAGTACCCCAAATCTTGTAAAGCCTGGGCTTGGTTAATCTGATTTTTAATTATTGCATCGTCATTATCTAAATCTAATTGCTGATAAATTTGCCCTGCTTGTTGCCAGGTTTCCCAAGCCTTTTTAGATTGTCCTTGCGATCGCGCTATAGAGCCTTGAATATCCAAACTATTAGCGAGAACGCGCTGCTGGTTTACTGTCTGGGATTGAGTTGAGAGTAATTTCAAACTTGAGGCGATCGCACTTTTAGCTGCGGTTAAATCCCCTGATTTTTGTTGCGTCAAAGCCAAATTACTCAATGCCATAGCTTGATTGAGAAAATCTCTTTGTTGCCGATAAGCAGTTGCCAATTGCTGCCAAACCTGACTGGCTGCGGAATATTGTTCTTGTCGATATAACTGTTTTGCCCGTTCGATTAATTGAATAGTATGGCGATCGTTTTTAACTAGATCGACAGTAGAGATGGCAATTGTCTTGGTAGTCACAGATATTGCCAAGGTAAGCGCGAATAAAATTGTTAAATACCCGTACAATTTCGATTTCATAACCTTGTGGATGAATTTTCTCGAACCTAAGCTCATTCAAACAAAAAAAGAGATGAAACAAGATTAATTTATTAGATATTTTCACTTAGATATCATTTGCTAGAACAAATATGATTGTCTTTTGGTTGTGGTGGAGAGCCATTAAGATCGGTTTGATGAGCAACTAACTCTACAATACCGCGATCGTTGATTATCCATCCTCGCGCCTCCACGATCTCTTCCTCATCTTCTCTATCTTCCCCTGTACGGGCGATCGGCCGATCGCCCCTAACATCTTCCGAAAACGACGTAGGTTCGACCAAATCCACCTCACTCATCTCCCACTCTCGCGGTTGATTGGGACTGGGTGCAATACCACCTTTACCCGTGACGATAAATTCACTCATGTCTCCCTGTTGACAGAGACTTTGGGCAATTAATCTGGTCACATCGATTACTTCTTCTGGTAATTCTTCTAGTCCCTCTACGGGATTAACATCTAGTTCGTTGATTTCTACAGTTCCATCTAGACCAAATTCCGAAGAAGCATCAATATTGTTAGTATTGTTTAGCGGTGTAGAGCTTCTTTCTTCTAAGGCATCGCGCAGAAATAAATGACCCTTATTAGTTTAAATTAGGCAGAAATAATTCCAATTTCCTTGAAAGCGATCGCTTGTTTCAAAATCGAGGTAGTTCTCATTTACATAATGGATTGATAGCCCCTCTCTGTTTGCGACTTCCCGTGCATACTGAATCGACCTTTTCGAGAAATCTATCCCAGTTACATCCGCCTGTCTTTGAGCCAACCTCGTCGCATACAATCCAGGACCGCAGCCGAAGTCGGCAATCTTCATTCCCGTTCCAACCTTAAAATGGGTGGCTATCCACTCCACAGAGCGATCGATAAATGATGCCTTACGGGACGAAACATCGATTTCCTCATTCAGGTGGAAAGAGAGCATTTGCTTTGAAGTATAATCGTCCAGCCTTATCGTCTTGGAAAGCAAGCAGAGATAAAAGCGGTTTGGCACTAGGATCGTCTAAAACTTCTACATCATTCTTAAGTCTTTTAAAAATTGTGCACAAACAGACCGAAAAGCATTCGGACAACTCCACATCAAGGGATGTTCTCCCTCATTTACAAAAAATACTCGGCTGTTCGGAATCTGTTTTGACATATTAATATTTTGTTCGCCGATATCAGGTATAAAATTGTCTTTCAGACTTCCCGTAAAGAGTACAGGACATTTGACAGTCTTCAGCCGCCCTTTAAAGATATTTCCGCCCCGATCTGCTAGGTCAAGCAATAACCTGTTATCGGCATTCACAACCTCTTCCCAGTCTTCTCCCTGTGCATAAGTCCAGAAATCAACCTGTTCCTTAGTTCGGCAGGATCGATCCGAAACTTCTTGGCGCAACCGCTCTGGAGAATGAATTTCGGCACTACTATCGGCAATAACTCCCGATACATATTCGGGATATCTGATTGCAAACAATAATGCTATATTCGCACCACCGCTGGTTCCTATGATGACGCATTGTTTTTTGCCCAAATGTGAAATCAGGGAGGCAATATCTTCTGTGCATTTATCCCACCAGTCCTGTGACCATGAAGATATCCTCTGAGACCTGCCTGTACCACGAAAATCAGGAGAAACCGCGTGATGGTTTTGCCCGAAATAATCCAGTTCTCCCTTATGACAGGAGGATGATGCTGTATTACCGGGAAGTATTAATAACAGCTCCCCTCTTCCCTGTTCGCTGTAAAAAAGAGAAAGATTATCATTGGAAAAATAAGGCATATTAATTTTAATTTTAGTCTGACTGAACCGCTGATTATCCCTGAGCCAATTCACAGTTTAGATGCTATACTATAATTATGACATTGAAACACAGTGATTTGATCGAGAAGATTTTTAGGTTCATCAACAAGATTGTTTTTATTGAGAAGAAGACGATCTTTGAATTGGAGAATATCACTCTCTATCCGACAGAAATTCATTTGATATTGTTTCTACACAATGAGGAGGATGGTAACGCAACACGGATAGCGGAAAAGATGGGTGTCACCAAGGGTGCTGTGTCTCAAACCCTATCAAGACTAGAGAAGAAAGGGATTCTCCGTAAAACGAAAGATCGTTACAACAGAAATGAATTATCCACGGAGTTCACCGAATTAGGAAAGGAGGTACTGACAAGGCATTTGAGTGCTGTCAGCGAATTGCAAAGGAAATATGATGACTATCTAAAAACCCTGCCTGATTCGGATAGGAAGGCAATAACTGACTTCTTGGACCATGCTGACAGGATTATGGAGGGAATCGCCATGAAACAGGATTAATTTTTTTCCCTTAGTGTTTAGTATCTTAACACAAGATTTTGAACAAGGATGACCATTCAATAGGAGGTATTACGGATGGATACCACCAAATCAGAAGCATTGTTAGACCGATTCAGAAATAAAACTGGACAACTCACCAGACGACAAGCGCGGTATGGCGGCACATGGAAAGCAACACCACAGGACGTGTTCCCACTGCTCTGTCCCACACGGGAAGCCGATTGGATTCCAGGTTGGGATTGCCGTCTCATTTATAGCGATTCTGGTTACGCTGAGGAATTAGTCATGTGGACTACGGACGAGAATAACCCCGCGTTGGGAGAAGCGTTCTGGGTCTTCACAGATTATCAACAAGACGAATACGTTAAATTTGTGGTGTTTAAAGACGATCTCATGCTGCATGTCAGAATTGATGTCAAAGACAATGGCGATGGCACAACGTCGGGGATCTGGAGGCCCACCTTCACCGCCCTTACCGAACAGGGCAATGTGATGATCGAAAACCTGCCCTCAGATGAGGAGCGCAGTGGGAGTCTGAGCCAAAACATCAGCAAATATCTGAAACAGCCTGATACGAGCAAATCAGAGGCACTTCTAAAGAGATTTCGTGACGGTCCCCAATACAAACGACGCTTCTTCCAATACGGCGGCACTTTTGAGACAACAATGGATACCCTCTTCCCGCTGTTTTGCCCTACCCGAGAAGCAGACTGGATTCCAGACTGGTCGGCCGATCTAATCTTCACCGAATCTGGTTTGGCCGAGGAGAAAGCCATCTTCAGCACCCCCGAAAACAGTGCCTTCGGCAAGGGACTTTGGACCATTACAGAATACCGCAAGAATGATCTGATTGAGTTCTGCTATTTGCAAGAGGATCTTTTCACCTTTGTTCGTCTCTTTGCCGTAGATAACCAAGATGGTACCGTGACCGCAACCTGGAATACTACAGTTACGGCAGTCACGGAGAAAGGAAACAGTCTTATTGACTCGCTTCCAGACAACGAGCGACGCTCGGCAGCATTGAGCCAATTAATCAACCAATACTTGAAAGGACAAACCAGTTTGGAGAGAGTTTTAGTGCACTAGGGTTGAGAAGAGCGACGCAGAATTGGGCGATGTTGCTTTTTTGTCTCAATCGAATCAGCTATAGTCCCTCACCAATTCCTCAATCTTAATTCCTAAGTTCAAGATGGCAACCTCCTAGCTGCAATCTAAACAGGAAGGAGAAAACAAAATGAAAACAAGAGATACAACAAAATCGGCTCAAATTGCACGGGAATTTCTGGCCAAAAATGTTCCTTTTAAAAGGAAGGTGCAGATTTTTGCCAAAGAATTTAGTGCCTCTTCTCAAGAAGTCTTCAAGCAATTCTGCCCATCTCGTGAGGCCGATTGCTTTAATGGATGGACAGTGGATTTAATCTATACCAAAACAGGGTATGTTGAACCCCTATGCGTATTCCGCACCCCCGAATCCAACATAATTGCTACTGGTCTTTGGATTGTAACTAAATTAGAACCTAATAAGCTTTTAGAAGCTACAGTATTCCACGAGGATAAGGATATTATTGAGTACATGAAGATCGATCTAATCGATAACGAGAACGGAACCTGCAAAGGAATCTGGACAATTACATTAACTGCAATAAGCGAGAAAGGTAATGCTGTAATTGAACAAATTTCTGATGAAGAACCTGCTTTTTTAGAGGACTTAGAATATTACCTCAAACATGGAGAATTAAGGGAACTTAAGAGAAAGTGAAACTCTCTCTATAAATCTTTGATAGTCATAGTTCATTCGAGCCTAAAAAATCCCTACCTTCAGCGACTTCGATCTCAGTTCCCAACTCGCTCCAGGACTAGGGTACTAAGTTGATTTGGTACTTGAGGACTAGATTAATTAGAGCGATCGTGTGACACGACTTGTAGGGTAAAGATATAACAAATAGGAGGTGTATCTTGAGTAATTACGATCCCATTACAAGAACAAGTCCCTAACTCCATAAAAACATTTTTTGAATCTGGCTACCCTGATATGCAATCAGTTCAACGTAATATTGAGGTAGCAGAGAGTGCGGGGTATAAGGTGTTAAATACTCATACACTACCGCGAGATTCCTGGGTTAAATGTTACTATGACCTTCTCAAACCACGTGCTGAAGCTCTTGTATATCATGAGGATGCCTCTGTCAAAGAATTTGCACGAGAAACCCTTAGAGAGATTGAAATTTTTGAAAGATCGCAAGACAGCTATGGCTATGTTTTCTTTATACTTCAGCATTCTCAGAAAGTATAGTGATGTAGGTTGAGTAAACAAACCAGAATATTAGATAGAACGCTCCAGAATTAACTCCATGGCTACAAAAACTATACCCAGCAAATATGCGATCGCCTGCTACCAAACTTATAGTAATGAAGCGAACACTTTTGTCATTAATAATGTCGAATTCAAGCCTGGCAGGGCGATTTGATTGGCTTAGAGGATGGGTTTTTATTGGACTTCTGATCGTTGGTCAAACCCTCAGCACCCTATACATAGGGTGCAAAGATCCCGAGTTGCTGAGAAGACGCAGTCAGATTGGTTAAGGGACGAAAACTTGGGATCTTGTCTTATTGGCACTATTCGGACTCACATTCCTCGCTATCCCTATTGTGGCAGCCCTTGATCCCCAAGATCACTGGTCAGAGATGACAATCTGGCTGTGGTTAATTGGTGCTGTCTTGCATGCATTCTTTGTCGCGATCATCACGTGGGCAATGGCGGTCAACACTCATTTTGAGAAAACGGGGAGAATACAAAAAGATTACGCTACGCGTAGCCTTCGGATCGCAATCATCGAGTAATTGAGTCTGGCCCATATCGCATCGTCCGCCATCCAGGCTATACTGCCACGCTGCTGGGATTAGTGCTGGCTACTCCCTTGCTTCTGGGTTCGTGGTGGGCTTTTATTCCAGCTATTCTAGCCATGGGATGCCCGATCCTCCGCACAGCTCTAGAGGATCGAACCCTGCGACAAGAACTCTCAGGGTATGAAGCTTACACTCGAAAAGTGCGTTATCGGTTGCTACCAGGTATATGGTAGACTTCATCAACAAATTAAAATATATCAGCAGGATCGGCAGATTGTAGTTTTCTCATGGCGATCGCCCCTGAAGTGCCACACATCAGAATTGTGAGGAACAGCACCATAACGGCGCGACTGGTTTTCATGGTAGTTTCCATTAAAGTGGCAGCATAAGTAACTTGATAAAGTCCGATGGAAACCAAGAAACCAGGCATAAATCCTAATGCAGCTAAGATTAAAGCTTCCTGCATCAGCATAATTAGTAAATAGCGATCGCTATATCCCATTGCCTTGAGGGTGGCGTATTCTGGCAAATGTTCGGATACATTGGAGTAGAGAATTTGATAAACAATGATTATGCCGACAAAAAAGCCAACAAAAACCCCCAAATTAAAGATGAAACCGATTCCTTGACTTGACCAGTGGTTAATCTCCAGTTCCACAAACTCTGGCATTGTCAAGACTTTTACATCATTAGGTAATCCTGCCTTCAGTTGTGCTTTAACCCTCTCTATATCTGCATCTGAGGTGAGATGAATTATGCCAATATCTACCTGAGTGGGATGGCGATCGCTTATAAGATTAAAGAAAGTAGAATCACTAGCGATTAAGTTACCATCTGCGCCAAAAGAAGCCCCCATCTGAAATAAACCGACAGTTTGCACTACGCGATCGCTCACTTGAGCTGATAAACTTCCTTGAGTTTTCCATAACTGAGGTATTGCGCCATATTC
>JASJEI010000386.1 GCA_030064795.1 Pleurocapsa sp. MO_226.B13
AGTATCCTGGGATGAACTGAAAACAGAAGCAGAATTGTGAATTATTGTATTGAAACGAGCAGGAGATTTGAGTCCGATGTTGTGGGGGATGGAATTATCATGGGTAAAGGAAGAGATTATACGTAGATATCAGCCAACTTTAAAAAAATATGGCGTTTATTTTGACGAAGAAATATGCAGTCTAATTGAAAATTGTCCTCAAGACTTAGAATGCCGAATACAAGCTTTTATAGGCTGGTTTCTTAGCTTGGAATATCGTGCTGTATTAGAAGATCGACCTCTACATCTACCAGATGCCAATGAAACTTTAGCTAGAGCTTTTCAAGAAGAATGGAAGCCGACTGCATTTCAGACAGAAAGATTATTACAAGCTAATTTATTTTCTGTGGATTTAGCAATGAGAAATAAACTGGCAGAAATAAATTTCTTTAGAGCGATCGCTTATGAAATACCCCACAACTCTACCAAAATTAAGTTTTTTCATCGGGGTGTAATGATTTGGCAAGAAGATATTTCTAATTTATTAAAAGTATCTAATCGTGGATTAATTGAGATGTATAAATTTCAAGTTAGACAGTATAAAGAGAAACTAACGTAAGATGATTAATTGTTTAATTGTAAGTTAATAGTTTATATTTTCTTTGCTTGTTGTTGAATTTGATCGAGAAAAGATAAAAATTTAACTCTGCAAAGTTACATCAAACTTCTTGACTAAAGTATCTCTTACCTTAAATTCAATACAGCCATTTGTTTAAATCTATTGAAAAAAGCTTAACCGAAGTTCAGTTAAGCCTTGTATTATTATACTGTTTAATTAAATTACCGAATTTAACTTCTTAGAGTTACATCAAACTTTTGAACTAAAGTGTCGCGAACTTTCTGATGTACTGGATCGACATCTCGATCGGTTAAAGTGCGATCGCTTGCTTGGTAGACTAAGTTAAATGCCAAACTCCGTTGTCCTTCGGGGACGTTTTTACCTTTGTATTCGTCAAAGACTGATACTTTTTGTAGTAATTTTCCACCCGCTTTATTCATCGCTTTGGTAATTTCGGCAACGGATAAATCTAAAGGTGCGAAGAAAGCTAGATCGCGATCCGAACCTGGATAGGTAGAGTAAGGTTTTAACTTGGGCGTAATAACAGAATCTCTGTTAAGTACGGTTAACAAGAGACTAAAATCTAATTCAAACAAATATACTTCATCAGGCAAATCTTTCTCTCGCGCTAGTTGTGGATGAATTTGTCCGAAGACACCTAGTTTTTGTCCTTGCAACCATAGTGCAGCAGTACGCCCCGGATGGAGTCTTGACTGGCTATTTTCCGAGCGATATTCGACACTAATACCCAGATTACTAAAGACATTTTCCAGCATTCCCTTGGCATCGTACCAAGACATGGGCGTACCTTTGCCACCATTTACCCACAAGCCTTCGGTAATAATGTTACCGCCCATAATTCCCGCCAGAGAGTCTTTTTCTTTTAGTTCTCCATCTTCTTCCCAGAATACCCGTTCGATTTCAAAGGCGTTTAAGGCAACGTTACCTTGGGCTAAATTATAAGAAAAGGAATCTAGCAAACCAGAGAATAATTCCCCTCGCAGTGCCGAATATTCCGCAAACAAAGGATTAGAGAGAGTTACTTCTTTTCCTGTTGGTTTAACCAAAGAATACTGTACCACTTCTGTCAAACCCACTCCTCGTAAAGCAGCGCGAAGTTTATTTTTAATCGCAAATTCAGGAGATAATTGTCCTGGTTCGGTTTTGTCAGGGAGAGTATCAATAAAGCGATCGTAGCCATAGAGACGGGCGACTTCTTCAATTAGGTCGATTTCTCGCTCTAAGTCGCGATAGCGGTAGGGAGGAACTTTAACAGACCATACATTCTCTTTACCTTCTACTAGCTTCAGATCGCAGCCCAATGCACCTAAAATTGATTCGACATCGCTAGCTTCAATGTAACCAATACTATCTTCTTTCTCTACTGCACCCAAAAGATGATTAATTCGACTTAACCTTAACTCGATCGCCTGTAAACTAGAAAAATCAACACGGCTATCAGCCATAGCTTGGGCTTTGGGAGTACCACCAGCCAGTTCTTGTAGTAGGGCGATCGCTCTTTTGCAGGCTGATTCTAATTCTACTTGGTTTACACCACGTTCGTAACGGGTAGAAGCTTCGCTACGCATACCTTGGGCGCGGGAGGAACGACGAATAGCAACGGGATCGAACAATGCTGCTTCTAGGACAATATTAGTAGTGTTGTCATCTACCTCTGTCTCTTCACCTCCCATAACTCCCCCTAAAGCCACGGGTTGGTCATTTGCCGTAATTAAAAGATTCTCGGTGGTTAAATCGCGTTCTTGTTCGTCTAATGTCTTTAACTTCTCTTCTTCCTTAGCAAAACGCACGCCGATAGTTAAATCTTCACTTCCTGCAACTTGCTGTAACTTTTCGCGATCGAAGGCGTGTAAAGGTTGTCCCCATTCAAGTAAAACATAGTTAGTAATATCTACCACATTATTTATCGGACGAGTACCTGCTGCTTCCAGTCGCCATTTCAACCAGTCGGGAGAAGGTGCTATTTTTACTCCTTCCAATACCGTACCGATATATGCCATACAAGCATCTGGTTCTTTAACCTCTATGGTTAAAGAGCGATCGCTAACAATATCCTGTTCTTTAACCTCTGGCAATCTTACCTTTACACCAGTCAAGGCTGCAACTTCCCGCGCAATACCCACCATACTCAAAGCATCGGCGCGGTTAGCGGTAGTCGCCAAGTCTAAAATGACATCGTTTAAACCTAACAGAGGGCGCACGTCATCCCCAGGCTGAAGATTATCTTCCTCAAAAATATGTATGCCGTCAGACTCTTTCTCCAAACCCAATTCCGTCAAAGAACAAATCATCCCCTGCGAAGGTTCGCCCCGCACCTTTTTAGGTTTGAGTTTCAAATCAATTGCAGGTAAATATGTCCCCATCGTAGCCACGGGAACAAAAATATCCCCCCGCACGTTAGATGCACCACAGACAATATTTAACGGTTCGTCAGATCCGACATCTACCTTACAGACACTTAACTTATCTGCATTCGGGTGTTGCGATTGCTCCAGAACTCTCCCAACTACCACCCCTTCAGCATTCGCCCGCAAATCGATTAATTCTTCTAGTTCAAATCCTGCTATAGTCAGCACTCTCCCCAACTCTTCGGGAGACATATCAATATCTACAAATTCTTTTAGCCAGTTTAGAGAGACACGCATTTGGGCCCTTATTTACGATTTATCTATAATTCCGCAAAGAGTATTTTAGCGTTAAATCGTTGATGGTTGAAGGGAAGTAGGGCGATCGCGGTTTATGTCTCATCGGGTAAGGCGATCGCAGATACAATAAGAAGCTAAATGTTAATATCTAAACAATGATATTTGAAGAGAAAATGTAATACGCATCATTGTGACTGGAATCATAATATTGCCACAAAAGGAAGCATAACTTTGCCATCATCGACCCTACAATGCCGATGATTACGTTAGAGAATTTTAGTAATTTTATCTCTACAGGAATCATAATATTGCCGAAAGTTTAAAACGGAAGCATAAGCTTGCCAAGAGTAATAAATAAACTATGAACGTCTAGAAGCATTACTATTGCTTAATTACATAGTATCTACTTTTCTAATTACAGCGGTTTGCATCTAAATGTGGGAAAATGAAGCGTTGTAAAAATAGACCGTAAATGAAAGCTTATTCGGTAGATTTTCGAGAAAAGATAATTAGTGCGATCGCTCGTTGGTGATAGTTCAGTCAGAAAAGTTGCACAGCGTTTTGGAGTGAGCAAAAATTGTGTTCAAAAAAATGGTTGATACGCTCATCAAAATAGCGATGGATTTGATGAATCCTAAACATCTGCGTAACTGGTTTACCCACTGTTGCTACTGTCCCTCATAAACCTGCAAACCGCTGTATCTTCACAACACCCAAATATAGCTTTTAATTTTCATAAATTGTCTGGGAATTATATAAGTATGCTCTCTCTTGAGGCTACGCTTAATTCTCACACATAAATAAATGACAACGGAAATTCACGATAAAATCGAACAAGTTCGCGTAGCGCAGCCATGCCGTGAGGCTTATCGCTTAAAACAATTAGGTAATGCTGTTGCGGAAGATGCTAGTTTATTGGGCTAATCAGAAGGGATAGGTATTGTGTAATGCTATCAATTTAATTGCTGTCTTTAAATTGTATTTTAAGCTACCAAACTTTTGATATAAATTTGGGCTTTGTTTGTCAATGCGTAACTTCTATTCCCTTATTCTTTCAATTGATTCAATTCTTCTAGTTGTTCTTCTATCATAGTTGCATTGTCTCGATCTCCAAGTTCTACATAACTCTGCTTTGCTTGTCTCAACCATCGATCCGTTTCTTCCCATTTTTCGAGGACTACATACATTTCTGCCAGACTAAATTGTGCCTTTGCTCGTTCTTCCAAATATTTGGGTTCTTGAGCTAGTTCTACTACCTTTAAATATTGAACTTCTGCTAATAACTGGAGTCCTGATTCCCAATATAAATCCCCTAGGATACGGTAGACTGCTGGAATTGTACTCCCTTGAGCAACTAAAGCTTCAAGAATTTCTATTGCCTTGGCGGTCAAACTGTAGGTTGCTAAATTCTCAGCAGCCAGGTTGTATGCTGGTGCTGAATCAGAATTCAGGATATAGTCGGCATAGAAGTTGGCTAATGCTAAGGTTTCTGCTTCATCAGAGAGCTCGAGATTAGTGAGTTGTTCGACATCAGTCTGTACCTGTTTAAGATCGGTATCGGTAAGCAACACAAATTCTAAACCCGACACATTTTCGTCCTGTGAAGATGTACCTGTATCTGCTTTAATTGTTAGAGAGTAGAGTTTTCCTGGTCCTAATAGGGGTTCTCCAGGATATACTATTTCCGTCTCACTGACTTTCTGCTGCCAGATCACTTCAGCTGAAGTACTTAAGCTGATAGTGTAATTACTAGCCTCTGGCACTGCATTCCAACGAAAAGTAGGTTGGCGATCGAGAATTAGAGTTCTACGAGGACTAATGAGGTAGGGAACAGATGGATCGGTACCTCCAAGTATACCTCCTACTAATCCAGTCGCTCTGGATCGTCTTAAAGCTCTGGGACAACCATTACTGGCTCCCCACACTCTGCCACTAGGTACTCTCCATGTTGTTGTTTTATCTGGACATTGTATTATAATTTTGGCTCCTCGATCGAGATAAATAAAATCGTCTTGATTAAGATTAATTTGTGCCCCTTCGGAAGTAGGGCGATAATCTGACCATTGACGGCGTTTGAGTAGTACTTGTCCTTCTGCTTTGATAATTTGATAGGTAGTAGCGATCGCAGGAGTGACAGACCCTAGGATTGCTGTTGTGAATATCAAAGTCTTGAAAACGCGCATGATGGTTTGACTATTCATGGTTGACTTTTTTGAGGAGCTAAACGTTCTGCGGCGATCGCTCCCCACTCTAATTCATTAGGATCGTAAATACTATGTTCGCGAAGACAGATTTCCCACTGGTCTAAAGCTGTTGTTCGTTCGTTTAGCTGTTCTAGAACCTGTGCTAACAGACAGTGAGGAGCTGCCCATTGTTCTGAATCTGCTTTAAGAGCAATTGCTTGTTCGAGATAATCTTTAGCTTCCTGATAATTTTTTTGCTCCCATTTTACCCAGCCAAGATTTTTCCAAAAAGCACTTTTAGTCTGGTTATCCATTTCCTCATATCCATGCTCTAGTCGCAGAAGTAGTTGTTCGGCTTCAGAGTATTTTTCCTCAAGAATATAGAGATGAGCTATGTTATTCCAAGCTGGAAGATACTTTTGTTTGAAAGCGATCTCGTATTGTTTACGTGCTTGCTTAAAGTCTTGCAGATCTTCATAAATAAGACCTAAGTTAGAGTGAGCTTCACTATATTCAGGGTTGAGAGCAATTGCTCTTTGCAAATCCGACTCGGCACTTAGTAATTTTCCTTGTTCATAATTTTGCCACCCCCAGTGATTGTACAAACGTGCAAACTGAGGTAAAGAGGTACGAAAGCCAATCAATAGCAACATCAATGCAAATGAAGAGAATACACCTGCTCGATCCCAAGATCGTCGGTGAAATATTCTGTGAATTATGTTGGTTAAAGCTTTACGCCCTTCTTGAGTGAGAAGGCTACCTCCTGTGAGCAAAGCGAAAACACTTTGGATACTAACTGCTAGAGTTCCAAACCAATCTGGTCTACCTGTTAAAAAGCGAGGAGTAATATCCCCAAACAAACTGAGAGAGATAGTCCAGCAGGAAATTGAAATTACTCGCCCAACCCAGTCAGAATTAGGTTGAGGCACTTCCTTTTCCCAAAACCACCACCAGGCTTCTTGGTTG
>JASJEI010000066.1 GCA_030064795.1 Pleurocapsa sp. MO_226.B13
CGACCGCCCCTACGAATTTGGGGACTTTGACACGCTTACCCCTCACAATTGGGGCGGTCGGCGGGCAATAACCTCTGGCTAAAACTTATCCATTTGAATAAGGCTGACCAACTTTGACTAACTTTTTTGTAGCCCCTCTTCTACAGTCATGCCCTAATCAAAACCAATGTCAAAGATTACGTCAGGGAAAGTCAAATCAGGCTAATTTTAGAGCCAATTGCTAATCAACTCCGCACAACTTTTCCGACCTCAAAAATCCTTAAAGAAAAATTCCAGGCAATTCTCGATCTGCTGCGAGAGGAATCAACGCCATTATCCGGGTATGGTGGTGGCAACCTAATCAACCTCTGCCGTCATCTCCAATTTGACTTAACGGGTTATGATTTTTCCCATCTCACAGTTTGGCAAGCCTACCTCCAAGGTGTAAATTTGCATGAGGTTAACTTTGCTGACTCCGATCTAGCTAAGTCAGTTTTTACTCAAAACTTTGGTATTGTTCTGTCAGTAGCATTTAGCCCCGATGGAAAGCTTTTGGCTGCGGGTGATTCTAAGGGCGAGATTCGTCTGTGGCGAGTAGCGGATGGTCAACAGTTGTTGACCTGTCAAGGACACACTGGTGGGGTTTGGTCAGTCGCCTTCAGTCACGATGGTAAAGTGCTGGTCAGTGGCAGTGAAGACTCTACGGTGCGGCTGTGGGACATTGAGGAACTGAGGTGTCTCAAAACTTTCGCGGGACAAACCAATTGGGTTCGCTCAGTCGCCTTCAGTCCCGATGGTAAAGTGCTGGCCAGTGGCAGTGGAGACTCGACGGTGAGGCTGTGGGACATTGAGGAACTGAGATGCCTCAAAACTTTCGCGGGACAAACCAATTGGGTTCGCTCAGTCGCCTTCAGTTCCGATGGTAAAGTGCTGGCCAGTGGCAGTGGAGACTCGACGGTGAGGCTGTGGGACATTGATGAACTTAGGTGTCTCCACACTTTCGCGGGACACACCAATTGGGTCTTCTCAGTCGCCTTCAGTCCCGATGGTAAAGTGCTGGCCAGTGGCAGTGCTGATGAAACCGTTAGGCTGTGGGATGTGAATACGGGTGAATGCCTGAAAACCCTCAGACCCGATCGCCCCTATGAAGGAATGAACATCGCTGGAGTTACAGGTTTAACGGAAGCCCAGAAAGCAACGCTCAAGTCGTTGGGAGCATCGAGCAGTCAAGCTAACAGAAATTCTCACGACAGATCTACCTCCTGCCCTCTGCCTGCATGCGGCAAAAAGAATGCCTTTGCGCCTCCTGCCTTGCCCGAAGCGCATGATATACGATCGCACTAAGATACCAGTTTTGCTATTTTCTGTTGGGGAAATTTTACAGCTTGGTTTCTCAATGAATCTTTCTGGATAAATTCCCGTTCAAAATACTGCTCGAGGGGTTGCTCGTGCATTTCTTGGTGATACTGAGTTATCTTGCGGTAGTTGCGCGATCGCACTGTTCCCCGTTCCCGATGGGCAGCATAGATACCAAACAAGTCTTCTAAAATATGGTGTTCTGAAATTAACTTGCCATAGCAATATCGTCGGATAATCGGGTGTAAAAAGACACTTTTGTAAGCCTCGTCGGCATGGGGATGTCGAGCGATCGCCATGACATTGCCCTGCCATTGCCCCCACTCAAAGGTGAGTGAATAGTAGTGAGCTTCTGTGGCAAAATCGCCCTCCTGCAAGGCTTGCAACGGTAGCTCCTCATACCAGTCGATGGTTACAGCGTCACGCACTACAAAAACATCACAAAGATAGCCAAACTGTGCCCAGAGGGCAGAAGTTCGACAGGCTCGCTCTAAGACAGCCCTGCTTAGAGCTTGTGGCATTGCCTGTAGCGTCTGCATGGGGATTGGCATGTCATCATAGCGATTTAGCAGATATCGACAGAGGGTGCGAATATTGTAGCGAAACCCATCGATGAATGCAGACGATGAACGCTTGAAGTCCCGACCTTGCATCAGAGTGCCTGCGAAAAATAGACCTGAAACATTAGTAGATTCCCAGTAGGGAGTGATTGCTGGGAGTCGTCCTGCCAAAATTGTCTCGGGTGTGCAGTTGGCATCGTAGAAACTCGTGTCGAACCGAAATCCCGTGCAACGAATCACCCGATCGTAGACAAGTTCTTCCACTTCCCCATCGGCATGAACGTAGGCAACTGTTACGACGAAGGTGCCATCGGTCTGTTTTTCAATGTTATGAATGTGGCAATCGAGCATGCCATTGAGGGTCTTGAGATGATAGGCATCGAGCAACCTGGAGTAGTTGACCCTTAGATGACCTGGGTGACGGGAGTTGTAAGCCAGAGAGATCGAGCTAGGACTGGCTACATGAACAATGGCGGCAGATTCTAGAGCCACGTCTGCGATCTCAAAGGCAGAATTACCTTTACCAATAACCAAAACTCTCTGCCCTGCATAGGTTTCAGAATCCATCGAAACTGTTTCATAGTGTTCTACTGCTTCAATGCCAGGAATATCGGGGATATAGGGTCGTCCCAACCCAGTTGCAATAATCAGCACTTGACACCGATAGCGTTTGCCTTCGGTGGTTTGCAGCTCAAAACTGCCCTGCGAGGTTTTCTGAATGTGTGCGATCGCAGTTTTATAGCAAATGTTGAGATGATATTCCTTGGCGAATGCTTCTAAATAACTGACGAGTTCCTCTGCCAGAGGGTAAAGGCGACGGCTGAAATTGCGAAACAAGAAGCTGTAGTCATCGGTGAGTAGCGAATTCCAGTCCCAACGCAGCAAGATTTCTGGATCGTCGAAGACAGAATGGACTCGATTAAACGAAATTAGCTGGCGACTGCGGGGTAAGGTTCTGAAGAATGAAGCAATCTGGTTTGATTTTTCCAGAATCAGATAATCGCACTGATTTTGCTGTAAAAAATAACCCATTTGTAAACCAGCAGGACCAGCACCTATAATTAGGTATTTGTGCTCGATATAGTCTGACAACATGATTAAATTCCTCCGATCGGGGCATTAAGATCGGGCTAAAGGTTCTCCTTCATACTGAGAGGAGTTCGAGATTCAGTTGATGCACCTCATGGAGAAAGCGCATACAAATCTCCCACACAGATTGAGCCATCAAACCAACCTGGTTACGAGGAACACCGAGTTGGTCGAGGCGACGCGCCAAAATGGTCGAGTAGCCCGCATGATCGGCTTCGACTGTCAGATGCATCGTCAGCCAGGTCAGATTGTGAGCTGAGATTGCTTGGGTTCGAGTCATCTGCTCGTGAATACACTGGTCTAATTTGTAGGCACAAATCTCACCAGAGAGTAACGAACCAACGGCTAAGTGTGGATCTTGGGCGGTGTAGTAACTTTCAAACCCTTGTTTCAACTTTAGCCCTGGAATACTAGCAGTAAATGCATCAATTTTCCCTGAAGTAATTGCTTCGGGTTTCCAAGGGGTTAAGGCTTGATAGAGGCGATCGAAAAGAACTCTGTGGACTCGCTCGGGCTTGCCATTGCCAAGCTCATCATAGAGTTGTTCTACTAGCAAGCAACTAATGACTGGGTCATTAAGTCGAGTCAAAGTTGTGGAGAGCCAGCGCACAATGCTGCCTGTCACATACTGGAGATTATGGAAAAGTAACCAGATACTCGAAAGATCCACTGGTCTGGAACGCAACCATTCAAAGTAGGGATGGGTTCCTAATTCTTTTTGCTCATAAAACTGAACCAGCGTTTCTAAACCTCGATCTAGATAAGCGCGATCGGTTTCACAAAGCTCTCGCCACGATCGCACTCCCCTGTTAACCATAGAAGACTCGGAAATCTCAACAGCATTAACCATCGTTTCGTTGTGGTTGAATGTTACACTATCCCTGCCATCCCCTATTCCTAAGATCGCTGCTAAATCTTCTTGACTGAGTTCGAGCGAATTTGACATCGGGGTTTGAAAAGACGGTTTTTGTGTTGGAGTGGGGCGTAGATATTGTTTAAAAATAATCATGGGTCGATCTCCTTTGGGGCTCATTACATAGTCATAGATTGAATTTCCCACCTATGCCGTTAAACTGCAGGACAAGGCACTAACTTCAAATTGATTCGATGAGTTTCAATTGTGGATTAAAAGCAAGGATGCCTGCTGCCGTTGTCACTTGCGAACAAATTTCTATTTTGTCTAAAGTCCAATAAATTATTCAGCTGTTCGATCTCAACTAAGGCACAATTCCAAAGCTGTTCACTCAGGTAGAGAGCTGTCAGTGCTGCCGACAAAGCCTTGAGTTTCTTCGCTTCTGTGTCGCATAAATAAGCTAAACATTTCTGAGCAAGCGGTCCGTGCTCATTTTTATCTATTTTAACATGCCGCCTGAGATAGTAGAGTAGTGTGGGACATGGCTTTTCTTCTTGCTCCACAACTCGGAGAATTGAAGAAAATATTTCTGGAATTAGATGCTCCCGACCATAGAAAAACACTGCTGCCACTTCTTCTAACGAACCAAATTGCGCTACAGCGAAATTATAATCGATGAATTCTCGGACTCCTGGCTTGAGCAAGTTGACATTACAGTCGTTTTCGATAAAGTTAAAAATTTCCAAAGTATCAGCTCCAACTTCCTCCATAGCACGAATATAGAGGTCAAAATGACTGATGGGATTTCCCTGTTCGTCAAAATCGCTCTCTTCACCAGAAACAATTTCATTGATCAGTCTAACCATTTCTCCTGGATAACCTGATGGTTTCCAGGGAAGTGAAGTACAAGTAATCTGATTTTGGAGCGATTTGAGAAGAGACATGAAATCGAAAACCGCAAAGACGTGGTATTTCATGAAGCACTCGATCGCTTCGAGTGAATTTAAGTGTTGATAGATTGGATGAGCAGCAAGCTGCTGGATCGTTTGGTTAACTTCAGCTTCTAATTCAGACATATTAAACAAATAAACAAAACTTATAATTGGAGTGGCTGGCAGTGTTTGTTCATAGAAAAAAACGATAAACAACTAGGGCAAATCAGCTTTAACCCTATAGACGGAGAAGGAGGCGAAAAGACGCAAGGGGATTAGTTAAGGCTTAACCTGCCAATTATTCCCACAACAGTACGGAAGGCAGGTCATCGTTGGCTAAGCGCAGCAACTCGTAGCCAATCCCGGCTGTGCCTTGGAAGAAGCCAGGGTTGAAGACGGAGTTGGGTAAGTTGGAGAACAGTCGATATACCCCTGTTTGTTTTGCCCGAGCGACTACACTTGTGGCTTGTTGCAGCGCAACTTGACGCCAATCTGGGCGAGAGTAACGCTGGGCTCCGACCAACAGAACCTCTACTCGACCAAAGTTCCCACAACACAGATGATCGATCGCCTGTACCCCCTGTTTTTGAGTGGTTTGCAGCGCGATTTCAATCTCTTGCTCAATCTCTGGGGTATTCAAGATATCTAAACTGCCCAAACGGGCTAAACCAACACCAGCAGCACCGTGGCACCACTGAACGGGAAAGAAGGGTTCCTTTCCTGGTTGAAGTTCCCGGAAATCAGGCCAATTAGCCTTAGTTGCCCAGAAGATACTACGTTCATAGTCGATTCCTTCTAGGGCGGCTTCTAAGTAATTTGGCTCTTGGGTGATACTGTACAACCGCAAGAGAGCGTAAGCAATGCCTGCTGCACCGTGGGAGAAGCCAGCTAGGGGCTTTTCTCTAATGGTTTTCCAAGCTTTGGGAGTGCCTCGATCGCTAATCTGTTGGCTGAGGAGATGTTGTCCGCAGGCGATCGCAGTTTCTAAAATCGAGACTTCATCGGTGACTCGATAAAGAGAGAGTAAGCCTAAAATGGTTCCGGCTGCACCACTGATAATATCCAACTGTCGATCGGCAGCAATCATCTCTGGTGCGATCGAGTCTGCTAACACTCGCGCCTCGGTTAATAGAGTTTCATCCCCAAGGAATTGAGCGATCTTCACTAAGGCATAAATTATTGACCCTAAACCTGTCGCTCCTCCGAGTCCCGTCAGTCGAGCAAAGCGTCGCTGGGATTCTAAATCCAAGGTTTTCAGGTGTTGACGAAGGGATTGCAAGACTCGCAAGGACAAATTACCGTATCGGGAATCACCAGTAACTCGATCGAGTGCTGCTAGGAATAAGGCTACCCCACAACGTCCATCGTATAGACTATCATTGAGCAGTTGCAGTTGGTAGCGTTCTGCTTCAGGGACAAAGCCCATGCCAATCCAGTTGAGGCTGCCATCAGGATCTTGAATGGCTCTTGATTCGAGTTCATTGGCAATAGCCTTTGCTTGTGCAATCAGTTCCTCTGCACTCAGGATCTCGGTAGACTCCCCTTGCCACTGTTGGGTTTCCTTATTGGTAGCTTGTGCGACTCTAGCAGAGAAAGAACCTTGAATAATGGCGACTTGTCGAGCCAAATCAGTTTCATCGAGACTTTGTAACTGTTCTAAAACCTGTTGGTAACTCGGTTGTTTAAAATATTGGGGAATTTCTTGAATGTTATTCAGGCTGAGTCGATCGCTATTTGCCCTAGCAGTGAAGAAAGGAATATCGAGCTGCTCCATTGCCCTGATTTCAGCCTTGCGGATTGCCCAAGCATGGGGTTTTTCGGAAGCCACTAGAAATGCTTGACTGAGATGATCTAACTCAATACTGTAGTCTGCGCCGTTCTTGAGGTAATCTGGTGCCCACGTCTTTTGTAAGAGGATAAAGTAAACACGGGTAGCACGGAAGATAAATCGCACCTGCTGATGTTGTAATGCTGCTAGGGGACTCTCGGTCGCCAGTAATCTCTCCCGATGCGCCATCAAAAAGCGATACATCTGCTCAAATCCGATAACAATTAGCTCCCGATCATCATTGGCAGACAGAATCTTATCCCCTAAACGGGGCACATTTTTATCGATAGACAAGGTTTGTGTCTCGTAGCGCAGATGCATATTGTCGGTGTTGATTGACTGCCATTGCAGGGTTTTTTGGGGAGATTGCTGCGGATCGCTACTGCCTAAACCGCTGATATCGTAGGCAATGCGATTGTCAGCACTAAAAAACCAGCGGGGTAGAAGTCCGGTGCGTAATACAGAATCCCAAAACTGTTGCACGGATTCTAGTTCCAACTCTTGAGCCGCAGGAGAATTTTCGATGAGGTTGGCTTCATGGTGCAGCAGGGTTTCCATGTCAATCATCACGAAATGCTCGCCACTGGCAATTAAGTTCTCATGGTGACAGTCTGTTCCCCTGAGAGCATAGATCAGGCACAGCAACATTCCCGCCCGTTGATAGAAACGCTTAACCGCCGCTTCATCTTTACAGGGCTGATGTTCGACATATTCCACCCAACCGTAACCGTCACGGTTGAGTACCTGGATTACCTTCAGATCCAAAAGTTGGCTCTCTTGATTACACCAGGCGAGAAACTGATTCCAGGCAACCTCTAGTCCTAAGTCTTTGGGTTTGTAGACTAGCTTAAGTCCCGACTCAAAGGTAAGCAAAATCACGGTTCGTCCCCGATTGTGGGGATCGGAAAGGGAGGTGGTGATTTCAGAAACTTTGTCCAGACTATAGTTTGGCTGACTCGCTCTGCCTTTACTCTCATTTTTTCGGGGAACAGCACTAAAAACTTGCTGAATCTCTACTCGATCGCTGGCCAAACGCTGGATAAATTCTGCGGTGGCTTCTACCCAGAAGTCTACTGCTGTTGCCATCAACCGCCCTAGCACGGGATAGGTTTGGCAGAAGTTTAATAAACCGTTCTCTAGGAGTTGATGAACAAACTTATGGTATTCAGTTTTGCGATCGCTGTTTTCTGCTTCTAGCCCTAGCTGATTGAGTAAACTTTGACCAAAGGGACGAACTTTAGAAAATTCAAAGTTTAAGGTTTTGCTGCACAGTGCTGCTAACCGTTGCAATAGGCTTCTCTCCAGGGAAGAGTAAGCCTTTTGAGCCAGGATGGATAGGGGCAGGTTTTCTGAAGAGAGTTGAGCAACCTCTAAATGAGCGAGTAAGTTCTTTCTAGCAACTTTGATGGCTGGTAAGAGGATATCTTCAAAAGGAATCGGCTCTTCTGGATCGATGGGTTGCCATGCTTCAATATGAGGATTGAACTCTACCGCAGTTTCCATGATTTGCCCTAAAGTTTCTGCCCAGGCTGGCAAAGGTTGTTCAGCTGCTAGCTTTACTGTTCCCAATCGTGGCACAATGGCATCGAAATCTAAGCCTTCCCACTGCAATAGTTTCTCTAAGGTTGTGGGCTTACCTTCATGGGAAATAGTTTGACACCAGCGAAGATAACGACGTTCAATTTCTTGCTCGTTTAACTTTTCTGAGTCAACGATAAAACGTTTTGAGTTCAGACGTTCTTCCAGAAAACTAGCATTAGCGACGATTTCCGCTAGCTCGGTATGGTTGGGATGGAATAAGGGTTTAAATAATAGTTGGGCCATGGTAATACCATTCCTATTTAAGTTGGCTATGGATGATTGACGCAGGGAGATGGGGAATCTTCACACTTTTTAATAACACTCGCTACAACTACTAATTGTCAGCATCCAGCACAACTCAAGGTTGGGAGGCATCCTGCATTAGTCGGTCCGCCGCCAACGACGTTGAGCAAGTCAGCCTCACTCAGTTTGACTACTTCCTCCTCCTGCCTCGTAACCAGTGCTAGTAAATCGTTGCTGGTGAGATGGGGATACTGCTCTGTCCCAGCGGTAGCGAGCAGTTTAGTTACTTCCTCCAGGGTTTGGGCAGCTTGAATTTGCTGGCGCAGTTGAGGGTCTTGCAGTAGGGCTTTAATTTGGTTAAGCATTGGTTTTTCTCCTTATTTGATGTTTTTTGAGTTCAATCTTAGAAATCCCTTAATCCTGATTAGTCTCAATTGTGGATTAGTTGTTAGGAAGACCGCTACCAGCGATCGCTTCTAATTGAGCTTCGGTGAGTTTCCCTTCGAGTTGGACAAGGGGTTTCTCTTGGCGAGGTTTGTCTGGGGTTACATTCGCTGTAAGCTTTGATCTTTTTGGTTTAGACATGAGTATCTTCTTAATTTGATGAGTTTCAGTTGTGGATTAGTTCGTCCTTACACCGCCTGCGACGGTTGGCGCTCCGAGCCAGTGGGCGATCGCGCGCTCGCTGTCAAACAGGTTAAGCAGCATTAGAGATATACGAGGTTAAAGAATGAAAATTAGAATAAGTAGAATAAGTTAATTTACCAACAGTAGAAGCCCAGTCGTTGCCAGAATGGTTCCCCCTATTTGTATGACAATATGTTCTTTTTCTCTGAGTAAGAAGTACGAACCAATGACGACCAGTGCGGTTTTATAGCTCGTAATACCAGATATCAAGGAAGAGTTATCTGATACAGGCAATGCATAGACAAGTGCAAAGCCGGCAAAGGTTCTAAGTAGACCTAGCAGAATTAACTGCCACGAAGACTTGCTAGTAAGCATGGCTTTTGCACCGCTCATGTGCTTGCCAGCGATAACAATCATTGCCAGCGTATGGAAGCCCCAACCGACAATTAGGTAGGTAGAAAAAGTCATATTGTCTAGCAAAAACTTCTCGTTGGATACTCCGGTACCCTTGAAAATAGCCGAGAGGATCGCCAACAATGTAAATCTGTCGATATGAAGTGTTTTCCGATTCAACTTCAAAGAAATAATGATGATGGCAGCAGATAGCAGCAGAGCTACGCCGATGAGTTGCTTTAAGCTTAGGGTTTCTTGAAGTACTATGCTCGAATTACGATAGTAGTAATGACCCTAAAATTACTTAGAATACTAAACTGAGCTGCATCAACTTTTGAGTTAGCGACAAATGCAATGATATTGGCGAGAGCAAAGAAGACACCACCAAGAACTAGAAAGAACCAGAGATGTACTGGGAAACCGAATGAAATATCGCCTGAGTGTAACGCCCAGAGAATACCGAAAGGTGTCACCGTTAACACGTATATCAAAGCACTGCTTAATAAAGCTTTGCCAGGGTGCTGTTTAGCGAAATTGCGATAGACGAGTGCAAAGATCGTAGATAGTAAAAGATATATTCCTATGGCAACCTGCCAGCTTACTATGATATCCATCTACTTGCTTTGTCTTTGCTCTATATAAACTCAATCAATTGGACTTTGAACAAAATTTGATTTTTTGTCTTTCGTTTCCAAGTATGTTTGATTATTTCAATCAATATTTGAGTCAAATTCAGGACTTGGAAAACTCAGTTAAATTCAGGTTTGGACTTTTTGGACTTTCAGTAAATCGCCCACAAGCGATCGCTTTAACTTGTCCCTGTCTCATTATTTAAATAAAGGTTTTTGGTTGTTTGTCACCCCGTGAGGCGGCGATTGCCTCTAGTTGAGCTTCGGTAAGTTCCCCTTCAAGTTGGACAAGGGGTTTCTCTTGGCGAGGTTTGTCTGGGGTTACATTCGCTGTGAGCTTTGATCTTTTTGGTTTAGACATGAGTATCTCCTTAATTTGATGAGTTTCAATTGTGGATTAGTTGAAAGTCAATGCGCCTGCGGCGATCGCTTCTAATTGAGCTTCAGTAAGTTTCCCTTCGAGTTGGACAAGGGGTTTCTCTTGGCGAGGTTTGTCTGGGGTTACATTCGCTGTAAGCTTTGATCTTTTTGGTTTAGACATGAGTATCTCCTTCAATTCGATGAGTTTCAATTGTGAATTAGTTAAGGGTGAACCCGCCTGCGGCGATCGCTTCTAGTTGTGCTTCAGTAAGTTCTCTTTCGATTTGGACAAGGGGCTTGTGTTGGCAGGGTTTTCTGGTGTTTCCTTCTTTATTAGCTGAGGTTAGACTGTTATTGGTTAGAATAGTAGTGTTGCCAACGTGCCTCAATCCAAGTCATGCTCGAACAGTTAGCCGATGACAATGCCTTGAAGCAAAGGTTTCTGAGCTGTATAGTTTTATTATCTAGTGGCACTTGAGTTGTTACCACTGAAGATCCCCAGTTAAGCCCCCAGTTAAGCCCCCACTTAAGTTAAAATGGCTTAACGCTAGAGTTGAAGAGTGTTCCCAGTCTAGAAACTGTGTAAAAATTTTCCACAACGCCATTTAATCTAGGCTTAACCCTAAGACGATCTTGTGGTCGGACAAAGTCTGCCGCCCAGTCGATCGATTTAAATCCTATTTTGTCAACATGTCTAGCTCCCAGAAGCGGTCAAAACGTAGGCGAGGAGTGGTTCTCTCCCCGCAAGGCTGGCAACGGTTGCAGGCAGCAAAGTATGAATCAGAGTTGGCAGACAACGGCGGCAATCCCTACACCGTCGAGCGCTTAGCTGAACTAACTGGACTCAGCCCTAATACCATAGGAAGGTTGCGTTCGCGCAAAACTCCGGTCGATCTACAGACCCTAGAAGTCTATTTCAACACCTTTGGTCTTACCCTCACGCCAACAGACTACACCCCGCCTCCTGTAGATACTGACCAATCTGAGTCGCTAGCCTCTTCTCGTCAGCTAGATTGGGGCGAAGCCATTGACGTCTCTGTGTTTCATGGGCGCAGTTCAGAGCTAGATATGCTAGAGCAGTGGATTTTGCAAGAGCGCTGTCGTCTGATTGGTATTCTCGGCATGGGCGGTATTGGCAAAACTGCCCTCTCGGTGAAGCTGGCGGAACGGATTCAACCCCATTTTGAGTATGTAATTTGGCGAAGTCTGCGTAATGCCCCACCCCTGGAAACTCTCCTGAGTGAATTAGTCCTTTTTCTCTCCCAACAGCAGGAAACTGAAGCGAAGATGGGGAAATTGCTCCAGTGTTTGCGTACCTCTCGCTGTCTGGTGATTTTGGATAATCTGGAAGCCATCTTACAGGCAAGGAAACGAGCAGGACAATATCGCCCTGGTTACGAGGAATATGGAGAACTACTGCGGTTAGTAGGAGAAACTGCTCACCAGAGTTGTCTGCTGCTCACTTCACGGGAAAAACCAGCCGAACTGGCTACTTTTGAGGGAAGCGAGTTATCGGTGCGATCGCTACACCTGGGTGGCTCAGAGTCAGCCTCATTGGCTCTGATTCGAGCCAGTGGACTGGTAGGCTCAGAAGAACAGCAACAAGAATTAGGCGATCGCTATGGCTGTAATCCCCTAGCACTCAAGATTGTTGCCACCTCGATTCAAGAATTGTTCGCTGGCGAGATTGGGGAATTTCTAGAGCAAGACACTGCCATTTTCAACGGCATTCAAAGACTTTTAGACCAACAGTTCAATCGTCTCTCTCCTTTAGAGAAGACCATCATGTACTGGTTAGCAATTAATCGGGAGTGGACTAAGATATCCGAGTTAGCAGCAGACATTATTCCAGTAGTCTCCAAACCCAAGTTATTGGAGGCTCTAGAATCTTTGAGTTGGCGAAGTCTGATTGAAAAACAAGCTGGTAGCTACACCCAACAACCTGTAGTGATGGAATATGTCACTGAACGCTCGATCGAGCAAGTATATCAAGAGCTTGCCGAAGTAAGTTCTCCCCTGCTACCCTGCCCCCCTGCTCTCCTACCCCTCTTCTATAGCCACCCTCTGCTCAAAACTACTGTCAAAGATTATGTCAGGGAAAGTCAGGTCAGGTTAATTTTGCAGCCCATTGCCAACCAACTCCGCACTAACTTTGGCTATCAACAATTACTCGAACAGCAATTCCAGAAACTTCTTGGGTTACTCAGGGCTTCAAAAACTCCAGCCTATGGTGCTGGTAATCTAATTAACCTTGCCCATCACCTCGAAATTGATTTAACGGGCTCTGATTTTTCTGCTCTAACGGTCTGGCATGCCTATCTCCAGGACGTCAATTTACACCGAGTCAATTTCCAAAATGCTGACTTAACTAAGTCTGTTTTTACTCAAACCTTTGGAAGCATTATCTCTGTGGCTTTTAGCCCCGATGGTCAGCTTCTAGCAACAGGAGACATGGATGGTAAAACCCGCCTGTGGCAAGTTTCAGATGGTCAACCCCTCTTGAGCTTTAAGAGGCATCGCGAGGGAGTCTGGAGCGTGGGCTGGAGTCTGGATGGTCAAATTCTCGCGACTGGCAGTGAAGATCGCTCGGTGAAGCTCTGGGATATCCACAGTGGGGCTAATCTGAAAACCCTGCTAGGGCGTGATGTGGTCAGAGCTATAGCTTGGAGTCCAGATGGGCATATTCTTGCTAGTGGTGGTGACGACTGCCTGATTTGGTTATGGAATGTCCATACTGGTGAATGCCTCAAAACTTTGCAGGGACATACTAGTTGGATCTACTCAGTCGCTTTCAGTCCTGAAGGCGAGATCCTTGCCAGTGGTTCCTTCGACCGAACCATTAGATTGTGGAATCTCAAAGATGGTAAGTGCCTCAAAATTTTGCGGGGACATAGTAGCGGTATCTGGTCCGTAGCTTGGAGTCCCGACGGTCAAATCCTTGCCAGTGGCAGCGAGGATACCAGCGTAAGGCTCTGGGATCCTCGTAATGGTCAATGTCTGAAAACCTTACAGGGTCATAGCAGTTCGGTATTCTCCGTCGTATGGAGTCCAAATGGAAAAACTCTAGCTAGTGCTTCCTATGACAAAACTATTCGACTGTGGGATGTCGCTAGCGGTCAATGTCTGAAGACCCTACAGGGTCACAGTAACTGGGTCTGGACTATAGACTGGAGTCCCAAAGGCGAACTCCTGGCTAGCGGTTCTCACGACCGAACGGTTCGGTTTTGGGATATCGACAGCGGTCAATGTCGTCAAACCTTGCAGGGGTACACCAATAGCATTTTTTCAGTGGGTTGGAGTCCAGATGGTCAGACCCTCGCTAGTAGCGGTAATGACCAAACGATTCGCTTGTGGAATCCCAGTACTGGTAACTGCCTGAAAATCTTAGAGGGACACAGTAACTGGATTTGGACTGTGGCTTGGAGTCCAGATGGTCTAACTCTGGCTAGTGGCTCTGACGATCGAACCGTTCGCTTGTGGAATCCCAATACTGGTAAGTGCTTGAAAATCTTAGAAGGACACAGTAACTGGGTCTGGGCTGTAGACTGGAGTCCAGATGGTCTAACTCTGGCTAGTAGCTCTGGCGATCGAACCGTGAAGCTCTGGGATATCGAGCAGGGTAAGTGCCTCAAAACCTTAGAAGGGCACAGTAACTGGATTTGGGCCGTGGCTTGGAGTCCAGATGGGCAAATCCTTGCCAGCGGTTCTGACGATCGAACTATTCGACTGTGGGATATCGAGCAGGGTAAGTGTCTCAAAATTCTGCAAGGACATCTTAGCGTTGTCAGAACTGTAGCCTGGAGTCCAGATGGACAAATTCTGGTCAGTGGCAGTTATGATCAAAACATAAGGCTATGGGCTTCCGACACAGGTCAGTGTCTGAAAATCCTAGAAGGACATGGTGGTCTAATCAGAAAAGTAGCTTGGCATCCAGATGGGCAACTTATTGCTAGCAGTGCTGCTGACAACACAGTGAGAGTATGGGATACGACGAGCGGAGAGTGCCTAAACATCCTTAGAGGACACCAAGCTATGGTCTGGTCCGTAGCTTGGTGTCCAGATCAAAAAACTCTGGCAAGTAGCAGTGCCGATGAAACAATTAAGCTCTGGGATGTAAATACAGGAGATTGCCTCAAAACCCTCAGAGCGGAACGTCCTTACGAGGAAATGAATATTACTGGAGTGACAGGATTGACAGAGGCCCAGAAAGCAACGCTAAAGTCGTTGGGAGCAGTCGAGCGATCGAGCTAACAAAAGTCATCTGCGAGGATTTTCAGTTGGTAGCCAACTTATACCATTTCTCAAAATTAATCTGCACTCAAAAAGCCAAAACCAACAGTTTCTGTAGCTAAACCGCGATCGCTTATGGGTTAAAAACATCTCGATCCAGAAGAGGAAAAACTACGATTTTCAAAGTAGATGGGGTTTAGGTTTTTCCATGGTGATTTTTTAACGGTTGCATACCAGTTGTTTAGAGACTTGATAGAATCTGGATATTTGGAAGCATCGGCGCGAAGATTGCGGATCGAAATTAGATGCATTTATTCAATTTTGGCGACCTTACATATTCTCTCATTTTGAGAGTAAACCAACAAGTATTGACTTCAATCGCTTTGTCCATAACCCTTTGAATTATTATATTAGTAATCGATGAAACAGAGAAGATTCGGTAATACAGAATTGTGGGTCAGCGAGGTAGGCTTTGGATCATGGGCAATTGGAGGTTCAGCTAAGGTTGGAAAAACGCCAATCGGTTGGGGAAATGTTAACGATCGCGTTTCTGTTGAAGCTTTGAAAACTGCTGTCGATCGAGGTATTAACTTCTTCGATACGGCAGACTTTTATGGTTTAGGTCATTCAGAAGAATTAATTGGCAACGTTTTTGGTAATAGCGATCGCATTATTGTTGCCAGTAAAGTCGGTCATTACATCAAGGAAAATAAAGCAGTAGAACCAAACTATTCTCAAAACTATATTCTTTCTGCTTGTGAAAGAAGCTTAACCAGACTGAAACGAGAGAGTATCGACTATTATCAACTCCACGCTCCGAAAGTCGGGCATTTGGCGCAGGGTGAGTGTGTTGAAGCGATGGAATTACTCAAGGCGCAAGGAAAAATCAGATATTGGGGGGTATCATTAAACACTTTTAACCCTTTGCCCGAAGCAGAATTTATGTTTAAACACGATTTGGGCTTCGGTATTCAGGTTGCTCTCAACATTATCAATCAAAGAGCGATCGAGACAATCGAGCTAGCTAGCCAAAAGGGATACGGTATTATTGCCAGAATGCCTTTTCAGTTCGGTCTGTTAACGGGAAAATTTCACCCCAACACTCGTTTTCACCCCGACGACCACCGTCATTTCCGCTTAAAACCACTTATTTTAGAAAGAGCGAGCCAAGAGCTAGAACCTGTATGGTCGTTGAGCGATCGATGTAACCTATCTCCGACACAACTGAGTTTGAGTTTCGTTCTCAGTTTCCCAGAAATTTCCACTGTCATCCCTGGCATTAAAACACCAGAACAGGCTGTAGCCAACACATCGGGTCTGATTGAGCTAGACAAAGACAGTCAAAAATTATTGAGAGAGCTTTACGATCGGGAATTCAATGCGCTCCTCAAGTTGATGGAAGCACAAGAGAAGTGACACACCTCTAAGCCTTTAGGCGTATAGGCTTCTTGCTTCAACCCGACATATCTAATAAAAGCGCGATCGCCAAACCAACTTGTCACCCCGAAACGCGATCGCTATTTTGATTCATTTTATTTTCGCACCACCAATGTCAAGACATCTATCTGACCATCTTGACGATATTCAGTGTGAGGTCTATCGGCAACAATAGTGTAAGCTCCGAAAATCTGGGATTTCCAAAATTCTGGTGTCCAGAAATTGCGATAAATCCCATAATCATCTATGTGTCCTTCGGGATTACTTTCAGCATTAAAGGTTTTTAATGTGGCTGGAGTGCGAACGGGAAGATCGCAGATCAGCAGTGGACTAATCGAAAATTGCTTATCGATAATAACTTGCAGATCGTCTAAAGCAAAATGCTCTAATAAGCCAAAACTGATACAGGCTTGAATTCCTTTGCCCTGATAATCTAGTTGAAAATCAGAATTCAAGTCTCCATAAGCAACAGTAAGATTTCCTTGAGCGTATTGGGCATTTTTTTGTAGTATTTCTAAAACACTTTTATCATTATCTAAGCAAATTAGTTGATAGCCACGGCGAGCAATGGGGATCTCTACAAGTCCGTAACCAGCACCCAATGCAAGTAAAGAACCGTCTCCAGGAGTAAGATATTTATCTAAAAAACCATCATGTAGTTCTTCGTATCGGCGATCGGCTTGCTTACAGGCTTCATCTGTGAACACAGGATTACTTAAACTGTGAAAAAATTTATACCAAGAGCCGTTATCCATTTCCCTAACCCAATTTTTATCTATTTAATATATCCCGATCGCAATTTCCTCACAATTATTATTTACTCTCAAAATAAAGACAGCACTATATAGCTAGAGAGGTATGATATGAGCGATCGCCGAAAAAAAGAAATAGTGACTAATATAGCTCCAGAAACAGTTTTTGGGATGGCGATCGTCCTGGTGCTAGGGATTCTTTTACTGACAGGCTTTCTATCTTAGTTTTTCACCAGCCTAAAGCCAAACAAAATGTGACGGGAATTTACTGGACGAGTATGTTGATAAGCACCGCGACAAAATCCTGGTAAGTCGTCCCAGGAACAACCTTTCATGACCACACGACTACCCTGCCACTTGAGAGTCGAAGTATATTCAAAGACATTTCCTGCCATGTCTTCGACTCCGTATACACTTTGACTCAAGGGAAAAGTCGCGATCGCATTAGTATAATTTAAACCGCTATCGCCTGTGTTGGTTGCTTTTGTTTGCCAATTATTACCCCAAGGAAAATATCTACCGTCTGTACCTCTAGCTGCTTTTTCCCATTCCTCCGCAGTCGGTAAGCGATAGCTCAATCCCGTTTGTTGTCCTTTCCAATCAGCATAAGCCAAGGCATCTTGATCGGAAATTAATACTACTGGATGTCGTGCAGTATCGGGGGGATAGGTGTCGTTGAGCCACAAAAATTCTTGAACTTTGGTATAGGGATGAACTAAAAAGCCCTGCTGTTGATATTCCTTCTCACTGATACCAGGAGGACGATGATTAGTTGCTCGAACGAACTGCTGATATTCTTGATTGGTAACTAGATTGCGACTCAAACAAAAACCTGGAAGAGACGAAGTTTGACGGTCAGTTTCGCCCTCAAACCAACCCGTTCGACGTAACTTTTGCTCGGCTTTTTTAACACCTGCTGCTGTATCGGCAATAGACAGTGCCGAAATCTTATAAGCAAAATCTCTCTCAGTGCGATCGCTACCCAAAATAAATTCTCCAGGGGGAATAAACACAAAAGCTGGATCTTGCTCGCATTCTTCTGGAGTCAGGGATGCGTTTGAACCAGCCGACTGAGAATTACAACCGAAAATCCCCACCGCGATCGCCATCAAGAAGACGATTGATACTATCGATTTATCTAGGTTGTTAATTTTGGTCATATCTTCTCAAAACAGTAAGGCGATCGGGAATAACTATGATTGTCTAATTATAAAGATAAGGAGATTGGCGATCCCATATCTCTACATCAAACAAGCGATCGCACTTGATAATTTATTTATCAAAAAAGCCGACCGATCGCAATTATAATAATTCTCGAAGCTACGTAAAAAATATAAATGCTAAAAACAGTTGTGGCGATTACTCACGATTAGAATCTATTACAGTAAAAGAAATTGTAGATATAGTATGTGAAAAAATACAGTAGAAATAGTCCATCGTAAATTTCGCGCAAAGTCGCTAAGGCGCGAAGAAGTTATTTTTTGGTGTTGAGAATTGTAGAAAAGGAAGCAAAGGGGTAATCTGTGAGGGAGAATTAGATTAGTAGGGAGATTGTAGTGCTGCCTATAAGATTCATACGAAGTTGGGTGGGGGTTTGTTGGAGTCGGTTTATGAGGGGATGCACTTGGGGGATAGGTTTCGGGCAGATTTTATTGTGGAGAATTTGGTCATTACTGAGTTGAAGTCTGTAGAACATATCGCCCCAGTTCATAAGAAGCAACTGCTAACCTATCTTCGTTTAACTAACAAGCGTTTGGGTTTACTCATCAACTTCAACACCGATCTCATCAATACGGTATTATCCGTATAATTAATAATCTATAAACTTCTCTGCGTTCTTCTTTTGCGGCTTTGCGAGAGATAAAACCGAACAAATCTTTGAAAAAAACAGGCGATCGCTTTTATTCAGATTACTTATTCACTCTGAGATTTGCCTCAAAATCTTTTTAACCAAGACGATCGCCTCCTCGACATCTTTGGCTAAATAGACTCGATCTGAAGCTAAACTCTTAAAAAATTGACAGGTAAGTTCGGTTTGCTTTAAAAGAATTACAGGTCGATCGTTTTTTAGTGCCAATGCCACTTCTGAAGCAGTACCCAAACCCATACCACAGGCAATTACAACCTGAGAAGACAAGACATTAAGATTATTTCTAGCATTACCCAGATCGGTGACAATAGGAACATCTACCGCTTCTGAGATTCCTGTCGTATCGCTGCTAGGTAAAATTCCAACTGTTAAACCACCAGCAGCTTTTGCACCTCGGCTGGCTGCATCCATTACTCCTGCCTTTCTACCTCCCGTGAGTAACACCCAGCCATTTTCGGCAATTGATTTACCTAGCTGATAGGCTGTTGAACTAGCTTCTGACGTGGCAAAACCCGCACCCATAACACCAATGACAACTTTAGTCATAATTTGTCTTTTGTTATTCACTAAGTTGAATTGAGTAGAGACAAGGCGCGATCGCATTTATAAATAAAAATAAACTTCTTGTCCCTAGAGGATTTATACTGCCATCAAAAGGTAAACTATCATTCATAAGTAATATTACCTGTTTAAACAGTCAAGGTCTTCAAAAACCACAATGGCTGACAAAATCTATTCTCGATCATCTTTGAGGATACTTACAGGTAATAGCCAACCACAAAGCAGTTTTACATTGTTAATTTCTCTTAGTAACGATCGTGAATACCTTTCCTGAAACTTTAGACATAGCAGTAGAACAGGCAAAAGAAGCTACCAAAGCGGCGATCGCAGATGGCTACAAGTTGATTCAAGTAGAATTAGTCATTCCTGAAATCGCCCTCAAATCAGAGGCATTAGCCCTAGAATTTGCCAATTTATTTGCAGATTATGGTTCGGGAGTCAAGGTAATGTTTCCCGATACGGGGGCAGCAGCCTTGGCTAAACGTAACTGGGGAGAACAAACTTTTCAGGTAACGGATATGGGTAGTCGTTTTACTGCCATCGAAACTCAGATTTCAACCGAGGATGAGATTTTTATTGTCGCTTGTCCTTCTTCGGTAGAAGTAGATCGGGCAGAAAAACTGAGTAATTTAGCTGGCGATCGCCCTGTAATTTTTCTCATTCCCCAACTAGAAGATGTGGCAGTCGTCGGTATTGGTTTGGCAGCCAGGCAGTTACGAGAACGTTTTATCAGTAAGATCTATTCTAGTTATTATCTGCGTCCCATTGAAGGTGGTGCGATTTTGCGCTGTCATCCCTCGCAGTGGCAAGTATGGTTGGAAAAAGAAGCGGGTTATGAACTGGCGACAGAACTTGCTACTAAACCTATGGGTGAAGATTTAGAACGCTTGATGATTCAGCTTACTACCCCTGAAGCTGAAAATGGCGATCGCCAGCCCAAGAAAAAGCCTAGTTTACTCGGTAATTTACAGAAGTTTTTGAAAGCCCTAAGTCAATAAACATTTATTATTTTTGACTCTTAACTCTTGTCTTTTGACTCAGATCGCTAATAGAAGAATAAAAATTAATCGGAGTAAACAATACTATCTTTGGTTGACTGCTAGTGTGGTAGCAGCAATTTTGTTTAGTATATCGGGATTCGCTTTGGCTTTTGATTCTGCTTATACGGTGCAGGATGATGCCAGACAGCACGTTTTTTGGTTACAGCGATTAAACGATCCTGGGCTATTTAATAACGATCTAATTGCTGATTATTTTAGTTCGGTTGCCCCTGGGGGTTATAAGTTTTTGTACTGGCTGGCTAATAGTTTGGGAATTAAACCTTTTTTGTTTAATAAGCTACTCCCTAGCTTGCTTGGCATTGCCACAACTATTTATCTTTTTTTGGTTACGGTTGAAATTTTCCCCGTACCCTTTGCAGGTTTTTTAGCCAGTTTGTTGTTAAATCAAAATCTTTGGATGCTGGATGATTTGGTTTCTGGTACGCCAAGGACTTTTGTCTATGTTTTGTGTTTGGGTTTTATTTACTATCTGCTGCGAGGCAGTTTATTACTCTGTTGCTTATTTGTCGTTTTGCAGGGTTTGTTTTATCCCCAAGTATTGTTAATTTCTACAGTTATTCTCGGCATCAATTTAGTTATTTCCAAGCAAAAGCAATATTTTTATCTTGTAGGTTTGATTTTTGCAGTTAGCGTAATTGCTGCTTACAAACTGCAAACTGGATCTTATCAGGTTATCGATTTAGAGTTAGCCAAACAACTCCCTGAATTTTATCCAGGAGGAAGAAATGCTTTTTTCTCAGATAATTTTTGGTCTTTTTGGTTGGTAGGGCAAAGAAGCGGTTATTTCCCTAGAGAATGGCAATATGTTTTGTTGTCTTCTTTTGGTTTGCTGTTGCCAATTCTAAGCAGATATCCTTATCAATTTGTTTTAGTTAAGCAAATAAAGTCCAAAATCGAGATTATCGGACAAATATTGATAGCTTCCTCGATCCTATTTCTTTTATCTCATTTATTATTATTTCAGCTACATCTGCCTAGCCGTTATACTCAACACACTTGGAGAATTGTCATTGCGGTGGTTGATGGTATTACCCTAACGATAATTATCGAGCGAATTGCTCGGTATCAAAAAAAAATACGTCCTGTAGTAATTGCGATCGCCCTGGCTATATTACTCTATCCTACCTACGAAGTTCAGTCTTATCCCTACCGACTCGGTTACGTTACAGGTGAAGCCAAGGAACTATATCAATTTTTACAACAGCAACCCAAAGCTAGTTTAATCGCCAGTTTAAGTTCAGAAGCCGATTTTATTCCTAGTCTGGCACGGCGATCGGTTTTAGTGGCCCAGGAGTATAGTATTCCCTATCATTGGGATTACTATCAACAAATTCGTCAACGAACTAAAGATTTGATTCAGGCACAGTATAGCGATCGTCAAACAGAAATTGCTCGCTTTATTGATAAATATCAAATCGATCTCTGGCTAATAGATAAAAACGCTTTCAGCAGTGAGTATTTAACCAATAATGCTTGGTTAAATCAATTTCAACCAGAAACTTCCGAGGCATTATTTTTTATTAAACAGAATAACCAGCCTGTAGTAGCTACCAAAATAGATCGATGCAGCATTTTCCAAACTGAAAGCTTAAATCTATTGGATGCCCGATGTTTAAGTTCGCTGCGATTTTAGTTGCTATAAATTATGTTAATTCTACTGGTTCTATTCCAAATTCAGAAACCAAAGCAGATAATAAATCATTCAAATGGGATCTCAAAGAACCCTATAAAAAATATTTAGAAAAAGTATGTCAAGCGATACAAGAGTATCCAGCCTGTAGGGTGGGCAAAAAATTATGAGAATCAATCAGCATTTTTAAAATAGATTATTGCCCACCAAATTAATGAAAACAATTTTGACAATAAATATAATTATTGTGGTGGGCATTAGTCAACGATCCATTTCGCTTCAGATATCTTGTAATGCCCACCCTACCTTCTGGTTTTCTAAACAGGATTTTGTATAATACCAGACATCAAAGGACGCTTGTTTGCCTGAGATTCAAGCTCTCGGTTGATTTGAACCCAAGCCACACACCGCTAATGCCACCTTATAAATCTGCTGGTGAGCGGTGACGTAAAATGCCTCTATTTGTTGTTATACAGCTACGCTACCAGAATTTGATAGCACGATCGCCTTTGTTTTAGGTTTTAGATGTAATGGAGACATCAATTGCGATCGCGAGCCGATCCAGTTATGGCTATTCCTGTATTGTCTTGTTTTCCATCTCTTTTAAGGTCAAATTTCTAGTTAAATTGCTCTGGTTTATTCAACTGGAAAGCGCAGTAAAATAGAAGAAATAAAGAAATTATGCCTTAACCAAAGCAGTTGTATAATTAACTAAACTCGATACACTAATTTAGGCAGTATAACCAAAAATCTCTCCACTTCAATCATTCTCAACTTTGCAAGAAATTTATCGATCGACAAAATGCGTTTTACTATTAAAAATTTATACTGGATCGATATCTCGATTCTATTATTGACCTTAATAGTAACGCTATTTGGTATCGGCAGCTATGGTTTATACGAACCCCACGAAGGTCATTTTGCTATGGTTGGGCAAGAAATGCTTTGGCGTAATGACTGGGTTACACCCCATCTTAATGGTTCGCCTTATCTGAATAAACCGCCCTTACTTTACTGGCTAATTGCGACTGCTACGAGTATTTTTGGTTCGACTGAATTTGCTGCCAGACTACCTATTGGCTTGTTTGGTTGGTTGGGGATAATTATTGCTTGGAAATGGACGAGAGAGCTTTGGGGGATTAATTCTAGTCGAGTTTCGGCATTAATGCTATCAGTAAGTTTGGGTTGGTTTCTTTTTACTCACCAAATATTAATAGATGTTTTACTGGGAACTTTATGGCTTTGTAGCAATTATTTCCTCTGGCGTTGCTTAACCACGGGAGCAAGTTTGTCGCTCGATCGCCCTAGATCCTGGATTAATTGGTTTGGTGCTTATCTATCCTTAGCTTTGTGTGTCCTAACCAAAGGTTTTATTGGGATCGTTTTTCCTCTAATTAGCTGTTGTGCCTTAATTGTAGTTCGGCAAGATTGGAGGATAATTAAACGTATTAAGCTCTATCAAGGCTTATTGCTGGTCTTGGCAGTAGTTTTACCTTGGTTTATTGCTATAGAGCGAGCTAATCCAGGCTTTTTAAATTATTTTGTGGTCAACGAACATCTCGATCGCCTTTTAGATCGTCGTTTTCCTCCAGATTACACAGTCTCTAAAATTAGTGCGGTTGGTTATCTAATTGTTACTGCCTGTTGGTGTTTTCCTTGGATTTTGTTTTTGCCTTCGGTAATTAAGTTTACTTGGTTGGAATGGCGTAGGGGATTTTTAGAAAATGCTTCTATTTTGGAGCGGAAAAATAGCGATGGGATATTTCTCATCGCAATGGGAGCAATGTTACCCGTAATCTTATTTCTACCTTTTGCTTCTCGCCTAGTTTATTACAGTATTCCTACTGTTCCTTTTTATGTTATGTTGTGCGCTGGCTGGTGGGAGAGATACTCTCGTCAGTCATCAATAAAAAAACAACCAACCATAACTGACTATCCCGTACCCAAGCCTACCCTAAGTAATAGTAAATCTTCTCCTATCGGTACGCTTTCTCCTTATTCAGTAAGGATTGTCAATTGTCCCGTTCGAGCCTATACTCTCAACTTATATGGTGTAGTAGCAATTATTCTCGGTATCAGTTGTTATGGAGCGATCGCCTTTCTTCCCTCGATAATTACCATTTTGCCGACTGTCTTCCAGACTGCCGAAGTTGTCTGGCTGGTTGCAATTATCGCGATCGCTTTAGGAACGGGCTGGTTAGCTTCGGGTATGATGGCAATGTTACGGCGTTCTGCTTGGGCTTGGTTGCCTCTATGTACAGTTTTAGTAATTACCTACATCGTTTCTGTACGAGGTTTTGTTCTCTATGAGGATATTCGTTCTGCTAAAAATTTAGTTCAACAAGCCAATTCTTGTCTGAGTCTCGATACCCTGTGGATCTTTGAAGGTTCGCGGGAAATTGGAGCAGCAGGATCGATCGGCCACTATTTAAATCAAAATCAAACTACAAACTATTCCAATTACGATTCTCCAGGATGGGTAAACAATAAAGCTCGCCCCTATCGCCGTGTCTTGGTTTTAGCTGATGGGGGTAAAAATCGCCTTCCGCCCCAGTTTCCTGGTTCTCCTCCTGAATATCTAATAACCCAAACAGAATTACAAAATTACTGGTATAGCGATCGCCCTACCGTATTTCTCACTGACTTTTTGCGTCAACCCCACGACCCAGAAGACCCTGTTACTCTCAATTTACCCCAAAAAAATATCCCACCCTATCTAGTTCGGGGACAACGCCGACTCTATCTCAATCAGGCTGCCGAGGAAATAGCAACGCAGCAATGTAAATAATATTTAAGAATCAATCGGAAGAGTGAAGTGAAACTGACTGCCTTGGTTTTCTCCTGGGCTTGTCGCCCAAATCTCTCCGCCCATACTTTGAATAATTTTCTGACAAATTACCAATCCCAAACCAACCCCGCTTACCGTGCGACGAAGATAGCTCTCTGACTGAGAAAAGCGATCGAAAATACGCTCAAGCCGATCTTGTTTGATACCGCGTCCTGTATCGGCAATAATCACTTCTAACATTTTATCTTTGGCATCTTCGATCTGGTTCGATTCTAGAACTTGAGCCGTAACCATAACTCTGCCGTCAGTAGGAGTAAACTTACAGGCATTATCCAGCAGTTTAGTAAAGACTTCTACTAATCCATCTATATCGGCCAAGACAGCAGGCAAGTTTTGAGGGATATTGATTTGAATTGCGGGGATCTGTTGGACTCGGACAGTGGTTTTAATCTGTCTTAAAGCCAGATTTAGAGCGTAGTCGATAGTTAAAGATTCTATATTAGAGTAAGCTTTGCCTACTTCTAGCTTAGAAAGAGTGAGAAAATCTTGAATCAATTGCCCCAATCTTTCGGTATCTCCCAAAGCAGTATCTAGCATAGTATTCCTAAATTCTGGGAGCATATCTGGTTCTGTAGCCAGACTCTCCAGACAAATACGAACTGTTGAGAGGGGAGTACGCAATTCGTGTCCGACGATCGCGATTAAATTGCTTTGTACGCGCTCGACTGACTCTAACTGATGATTTAAATCTACCAGATTTGCATAGGCACTAGCTTGGATCAATGCTGCTCCTGCACTATTAGCAACGGCCTCGATCAAGGCTACATCTTCTGACTTCCACTGAAAATTTCTGCCTCCTCCATAATGGAGTTCTAACATTCCTAGCAATTTTCCCTGATAGCGAATCGTAACCATTAACCAGGAGTGTATTCCCGCTCGCGAAACTTTATCTTGAATAATTAGATTTTCGTTTAAGTAAGGATTATTGGGGACATCTTCTATAGCTAAAGTCGATTTTTGCGCTTGAGCAGCCAGAAATAGAGGATTATCGGCAATTGACCACCTTTGACCGATTAAAGAGGTCATAAATGTCGGCTTCGATTCATATTCGATTTTTACCTCCGTATCATCGGGATTGAGACGATATAAAAGACAGCGACAGTTAGAAAAAAGTTGACCCAATTCTCTAACTGTAGTCCGTAAGATTTCTTGCGGGTCGAGAGAACTACGTTGGGCTGCTGCTATCTTATTAATTAAAGATTCTTTTCGTTCGGCAGTCGCGATCGTCTTATATGCCTTGAGTAATTTATATTGACCGGCCTGTAAGTAAGTTACCAACCGTTGAGCAAAAATTCCTAGATCGACAGATTGAGTAGTCAACAGCGAGCGACGACTACTAAGATCCGACCTCAATTTAAATAATTCTCTTGCTCGTTGGGCTTTTTGTTTTAATTCAGGACGATAATTAGCAATCATCCCTAATAACCAGTCAGCAGCAGTATAAGCAATATCGCGTTCAAAAGTCCAAATCCCCTCAAATCTCTCTCCTTGCTCGATCGCCGACTCCATATTTCTCAGATCTTTTACCGAAAGTTTATCTCGTACTGCCAGACAAGCGGAATATCTTTGCCCGATAATCACTAAATACCTTTCCCCTGCCAAGGTATCTGTCGAGCCGATGGGAATGATTTCATAGCCAGGATTTTCTACAGCAAAACTGGATTTTGCTTCGGGTACTCCCAATACATATACGTGTTCGCTAGCGAGCGCCATGCGCTGAAAGCGTCGTTCTTGTTGACGAAAGAACTTTTCTTGCTGGAAGTTAGCAATCACTAAATAGCGATCGCGATCGGCTAAGACCAAATCCTGCATTGCCCTACTCAGAGCAATTAAAGATGATTTGAAATATATCTGGGTACGAAGACTTGCATACTCTGTTACTAAGTCTCCCAATAAGGAGTTAGTTAAATCCATCTTGTAGTTTATAGTGTTTCACAAGCATCAGTATTAAGGAAGCAGGGGCAGATAGGGAGATAGGGAGATCTCACTCATAGTAGACTTTTTACATTTAAGGCTGAAATCAAGACAAGGGAGACAAGGATGACAAGGAGACAAGGGAGCAAAAGCCGATTATTTCGTTCAAATGATAGTAGCCCCTCACCGTTTTGTTAAAAACCTACCCTTGTGAGGATAGGGAGATAGGGAGATAGGGGAGATTGAGAAGTAGGGAAGGACAACTAACTACTAACTCCGAACTCCGAACTCCAAACTCCGAACTCCGAACTCCAAACTAGCCTTATTTAAATGAACGTAAAGATGTCAACTCAGACAAGACTGCTCGACTCAAATCTGCTCCTTCTAAAATTGCTTCATCTAAATTAGCATCACACAGGTTGGTGTTAGTTAAATTAGCTCCAGTCAGAATCGTTCGACTCAAATTTGCCCCTGATAAGTTTGCCGAACTCAGATCGGCATAGCTCAGATTTGCCCCTGATAAGTTTGCACTCTGTAAGTTGGCTTTCACCAAGCAAGATAATCGCAAATCTGCTCCTTCTAAGATGGATTTGTACAGATTTGCCTGGCTCAAATTGGCACGAATTAGCAAAGCACGACTACATTGAGCCTGGACTAAACTGGCAAAACCTAAATCTGTTCTCCATAGGGTTGCACCTGATAAGTTGGTTTCATTTAAGCTAGCCTCTTGCAAAATAGAGCGACTGAGATTAATCTCAGCCAAATTAGCCCGCCACAATTCAATTTTGGTTAGATTGACATCATTGAGAGAAATTTGTGTCAAATCAACCTGCTTAAAATCACGCTTTCCTGACTTATAGTATTCCAGCAGCAAGGAAGCATCAATTGTCTTAGTTTTAAATCTGTGAGGATGTAAGTAAAACATTTAATCCAAAGCTTAAAAGCGTTTGTAATTAAAGGACGTTGTTTGGATATCTTCTTGAGTAATATTGACGATCGATTTTTCAGAAAATAACCTCGGAACTAGCCGAGGCATTTACTTGAGGTTAAATCAATTCCAAAATCTAAGTTTAGCTGACGACAACAGCAGTAAACACCGAACCTAAAATTACTACTGATGCGATCGCGCCCCAGAGTAGATAGCTACGTTGCTCTTGAGAAGAGGGTTCTTCTGCATAGTACATTTGTGGTTCTTTGGCGAAGTTGTTGATGATGCCGTTTTCATCAGAGATAGTAGTCATAAATTTATTGTTTGTTTATTTTTTTATTAATCTATGTAAACTATCTTAACAAAAAATGTTAAAAAATGTTAAACAAACTTGACGACTTAATTTTAATTTAATCTTTGAAAATTAGTAGATAAATACTTATAGTCGTTAGCAGGTAGGGTGGGCAAAAATAACTAGCGGTTTCTCGGTTGTTGTTAGCTGGGAAAATTTGCACTCTTCGTACTAGCTTTATGCGGAGCGGTATCCTTTAGGACGCGTCGCCCACCTTACGGTTTCCTTCCTTCTCCTTACTCCTCACTCCTTACTACCCGATCTACTACTCTCTCTTCCCCCGATGTTTCTACTTCCACCAGAGACAATTCTCGATCCGTCTCACCTTTAAGATACATTTCGCCAACTGACTCTCCTCCTATATCTATGCTCCCTAATAATTGTTGGGTTGTAGGTTCAAAGTTGAATTCAAAGTAAGTTCCTTTAGCTATACCGTCAATTACATTGTTGTAGCTAGCAATGAGTTCGCCAGATGGACGATAAAAACTAACCTCTAAATAATCTAGGCTCTTAGTTTTTCCTGAGCCATGTTCGCTAATAGTTTCTGGGTTTTGAGCGTCGTCGTAGCTAAACGTAGTTTTGACTATATATCCAGCAGTCGTATTAAGCTGCAATTCTTGGGTAACTGCCGATGCTGGAGAGGAGATATAGCAACTAGCGATCGCGATGATGATGATATATGTAACTAAATTGACAAAAAAATTTTGACGTTTTGACATATTAAACTAAGACAAAAATAAATTAATTCCGAGAATTCAATTAGAAAACACTATAACCAGGGACGGAGTGCTAACACATCTAAATTTGTGATAAATTAAGAAATGTTACGCAAAAGTATTTTTGCTTGACATAAGTAACATAAATACAAACTTTTTAAACTTATAGTGGGGTCTAGTTTCGATGGTATTGGCGCAAACAACAAATACTGCTTTGCAGTCATTAGTAGTAGATTTCTTCCGCAGATCGGCAGGTGATTGGAATTCGCAACGACGTTACTATAGCCTCAATAAAGATACCGAACCTCAAGAAGTAGAAAGCCTGCTTCATATTTCATTCTTAGAACAAAGCGCGCCAGAATTAATCGAACTGGCAAAAAGTCACGAATTAGAAAATTTAGAAGCCCTAGTATGTGGGACAAAAGTTGTTTGGGAGAGTAACTATACCAACCAAAACCGCAAACCCGTAACTGGTTCGACTGTTTTTGGCATCCAAGGAAATATTTTGTATCGCGATCGCGGTTTTGCCACTCCCAAACCAATTATTGCTGTCTGTTCTTTTAACGGGCCAGACACCATGAGTTTGCGTACTGAATACAACTCTAATGTCTTTGAAGAAGAGATCAAACTGGTTGGTAGTAAGTATCGCACCAGACAGACAATCATCTCTCGCGCAGGAGAAGAAATTACTATCGGTCAATATTTAGAAAAACGAATTTAATCCTAGTTTCAAGCGAGTTAGAAATTCAGTAGACTGACACAGATAAAGCAGTGTAACAAATTGCCCTGAAAAAAATAACTATCTATTAGGACATCAAAAACCCAAAAGTATCGATCGAGCAGACAAATCATCTGCGTTCATCTGCGTTCATTTGTGGACTCTTCTAATACAACATTTAAGGCGTGTCAGTCCACTGTTAGACTAATTTAAAGCTTGACACGCCACTAATAGGGTTTCCCAACCCTGCTTTCTCGATGATTAGCCACAGATTCTACTAAACCGATACTAATAAAGCTAGACAGCAAAGAAGAACGTCCGTAACTCATCCAGGGTAAAGGAATACCTGTAATTGGTGCGAGTCCAATTGTCATACTAAGATTAATAACGATTTGAAAAGCGACGATCGCCAGAACCCCAATTGCCAGCAACGAACCAAAATTATCTCTAGCAGTACAGGCAATCCAAATTAGACGCATACAAATCAGCCAAAAGACAGCCAACAAAAAGATACTACCGATAAAGCCAAACTCTTCTCCCACTGCCGAAAAAATAAAATCTGTGTGCTGTTCGGGAATGAAGTTAAGCTGGGTTTGTGACCCTTGGTGCCATCCCTGTCCCCATAGTTTACCAGCACCGATCGCAATACGGGATTGAATTAAATGATAACCACCCCCTAAAGGATCTTGTTCGGGGTCGAGAAACATAATTAACCGCGCTTTTTGATAATCTTTGAGTAGTCCCCAGAAAAAATTCCCTAACTCCACTGCACCCAAATTAAGCGCCACCGCACTCAGGGTAGAGACAACCTTTAGAGGTAGAGTTAACCAAGCAACTCCCGCCACACTTAAAACCCAGATTAACCAACCAGGAAGGTATAGATGATACAAAATTGCTGAAAATAAGGGTGAAATCATTAAAACCAACCAACCAGTTTTAGCATTTGCCCAATACAGCATACTAATCACAATTACGCCGAATACTAAAGAAGTACCCAGATCGGGCTGTAAAAATACTAATACCCAGGGAAGTGCCGTAATAAATAGAGTGCGCAGCACTGTTTGCAGATTTGCCCCATCTCGATCGTGTAGCAGTGCAGCTAAAGTAATGACCATTCCTATTTTGGCGAACTCCGAAGGCTGGACGTTAAACCCCGCGATTGTAATCCAACGCTGTGCACCTTTTGCGGAGACACCCGCAACCATAACTGCAATTAAAGCCAGATTGGTCAGGGCGTAAATACCCCAGTACCAGCGCAACAAAAGCTGGTAACGCCAACGAGACAAAACTAAAACTATGACTAAACCCAGTAGACTAACAAACCAGTGTTGGTAACTATAGCTGTGTCTTGCTGCTGATTCGGTACTATAGATAGTAAAGCCACCAAAAGTAGCTAGTGCCATTACAGACAACAACAAAATCCAGTCTAATCGCGACCAAGTGTAAAACAGGGACAAAAGATACTGTCCCCAATATTTCAGTTTAAATTGAGAATCGGTCGTCTTTTTCGATTGAGAACGAGAATCGATCGCTCGATTGAAGATTGGCAAAGTACAAATCAAAATTATCTATTCCTGCCAACAATATTAACCTTGTTTAAAGACGATCGCTCGTAATCGATCGCCAATCTGTGGGAGTATTGCAGTTAAACAGACAAGTGCGATCGCTCAACACTAATTCTTTAACAGCATGGTTTGCCAACCAAGCTTGAAAAGACTTGCCACCATGGTCGATATAAGTTTCTAAAGAAGACAAACAATCTCGACGATAAAAGCCACACAACGCTTCCCACCCCTTGGAATGATGGGGTAAAAAAGCAATTTCTGTGGGCAACACTGTTGCCAAAGCTTGCAACCATTGTTTTACTTGAGACGAGGATAAATAAGGTAGATCGCAAGCCAGCAACAATACCCATTGGGTTTTAACTAGCCTTAGTCCCTGAGCAAAGCCAATTACTGGCGTATTAGATCTAGAATTCAAGACTAACTTTTCTCGAACTAGTTGACAGTCGGGAGGAACATGAGACTGATATTTTTCGACCCAAGGAGTAACTATATAGACTGAAGTAGCAACTTCTTTGGCAACCAAACAAACCCTAGACAGCAGTGTCATCTTATCGACTGTCAGCAGAGCCTTGTCTTGTCCCATGCGGGAGCTTTCTCCTCCCGCCAAAATAATTGCCGTAATTTCTTCTTGAATTGATTTTGTCATTAGACCTTAGTTCACCATCCAGTCAAAATATCAATGAAAAAAACATTTTATCGCTCCAAAAATACCGAGCGACATCTCAAACTCTGGATTTATCTCATACCCGTGTTCGGGGTTATCCCCGCTATCTGGACACTATATCGATCTCATAAATACACTCAAGCTAATCTAGCAGAAAATCGCGAACAACAAAAAGTGAGTCGCTTGGCTCTTACTCTGGCTTTAGTTTGGTTAAGCTCCTATTCGCTACTATCTTTGGGTGTGGCCAATGCTTCGGAGATTATCTCTTTTCGTTTACTATATGCTAACGCTTTGCTGACTACCGCTTATTTTGTGACTTGTACCATTTTAATGTCAGGTTTAGGTAACAAAAGCTTACCAAAAGTAGATGAAGTCAACAAGCTAAACTAACCACAGTAACCAAATTAAATATGCTAAAGTTGCAGTCAGCTAAAAGTGTCGTTACTTTAGTGAGAGAGCTAAAATCGAAAAGTATTTTTGAGATCTTGGTTAACTTCAATCGGCTGATAGTTGAATTGCTGTTGACAATCTCTTTACAATAGTTCCCGCTCTTGATATTTTTCCCAACAGATAGCTGTTAATATTAACTGAATTATATTTGTGTATATTTAGTATCTTAATTTTCATTCAAGAACATAGTTAATTTTTATTTAGTGTGAGGATATCCAGTGTCAGTTAGAAAAGCTTACCAAACGACTCCTTCTGGGAGACAATCTACTGCCAAAATTAATTCAATTGACTATCGTCCCCCAACTCAAACAAGGAAGTTGAATAAAAAAAGAGCTGTTCTAGTTGGTTTGTCTCTGGCGGGTGTTTCTCTTCTATCCGCAGCAGTAGGAGCGTTTTTAGCTGTGGCTTTATCTACTGCATCTCCGTTACAAAAGGCACAATTAAGCAACGAAGAAGAAAAAGTTTTTAGCAAAAAAGAAACCGTAACGGCAAAAAATCTTAATCTCCCAGAGTTATCCCGTCCCGTAAATGTCTTGGTATTGGGAATCAAGGTGATTAGCTCCGATTTGGAAAAAAGAGGGATAGACTATGAAAAAGAGGATGTTGGCTATCATCATTTAGTTAATTCTTTTGATGGTTTGAGTGATAGTATGTTACTCCTGAGATTCGATCCCCAGCAAGAAAGAGTATCGGTATTGTCAATTCCCAGAGATACTCGTGTTTATCTCGATGGATATGGAGCGGGGAAAATCAATCACGCCAATGAATATGGCGGCCCTGCATTGGCTGCTGAAACTGTCAGCGAGCTACTAGGAGGAATCAATGTCGATCGCTATGCAAGAGTTAATGTTCAGGGGATAGAAAAGCTGATCGATGCTTTAGGTGGGGTGACGGTTAATGTTCCCAAAGACATGAAATACAATGATTTTAGCCAACATCTTTATATCGACCTCAAAAAAGGCATCCAGCACTTAGATGGTGACAAGGCAATGCAATTTTTGCGCTATCGCTATGATGATTATGGTGATATCTCGCGGGTGCAACGCCAACAGATGTTAATGCGATCGGCAGTAGAACAAACCCTCAAACCTGCGACTGTGATCAAGATACCCAAGATCCTTTCGGTAATTCAATCCCATCTAGATACTAATCTCACCGTTAGAGAATTGATGGCTTTGTCTAACTTCGCCTCTCAAACCAAAAGAAAAAACATCAAAATGATGATGTTACCAGGAGATTTTAATAGCGGAGACGAGGCTGTAAGTTATTGGTTGCCCAATCACGAGGGGATCGATAAGTTAATGACGCGGCATTTTAATCTACCATCCTATGAAGAAGATTATAACGATGCGAAAAACCAGTACGCTAGTTTAAATAACCGTTTTCGCGTCCGCTATCCCAGAATGCGAATTGCCGTGCAGGATAGTACAAGAGATCAACAAGTATTACAATCTGCTTTGGATACCCTAAGAGCAGCGGGTTATCAAAGAGTGTTCGCTAGTAAAAATTGGCAAGATCCTTTACCGACTACCAGAGTAATTGCTCAGTCTGGAGACGATCGCGCTGCACTGGAAGTAAAATCGATTTTGGGTGTCGGAGAAGTTGTCGTAGAAAGTACGGGGGTTTTAAAATCTGATATTACCGTACAAATTGGTCGCGACTGGGAAAAACAAATTCAAAAATTGATTGAAGCAGATTTAGAAGCTGACAATGAATTTGAAAATAATTTTGATGACTTTTAGGGAATATTTAACTTTTGGAATACAGCCGAGCCATCGATCTTAGGGGATTCTCCTCTTGAAAAACTTAAAGAGTCGATCGCAACACAAACTGGCCCTTTTTGGCTACAAAATGGTCACGAAGCACCTATATGTTTAGAGTATGTTTGGCATATTCCAGCACATATTTGGATTTCTTGGAATATTAGTACTAAATCGAACGGTCGTTATTTTGTCGATCTCGAAAAAGTTGAGGCAGTTTACTACAGCCAGTAGGGTGGGCATTGCTCACCCTACTAGATTTTTGGTAACTATTGTTATATTGTTAATCGCCCATATATTATTATAGATAGCCAGATAATGAGCGATCGCTCGATCCGCAAACGCTTTCCGATCCAAAGATGGCAAATTGCCACGCCTCAACCCGAAGTAGCTAGAGAATTGAGCGTCTCTACTGGTTTGTTGCCTTTGGTAGCTCAAGTAATTCTCAATCGCGATATTGCCACCCCCGATGCAGCCCATACTTATATCGAGCCAGAAACTCAGGATTTACCCTCACCTTTATCTGAGTTTGAAGATTTGGCAACAAGCGTCGAGTTGATTAAAAATGCGATCGCCGAATCAGAACAGATTGCCATCTGCGGTGATTATGATGCGGACGGTATGACTAGTACCGCATTATTACTTAGAGCTTTAAAACACTTGGGGGCAAAGGTAGACTATGCTATCCCCAGTCGGATGAAAGACGGCTATGGTATTAATAAACGGATCGTAGAGGAGTTTGCCGAAAATGGGGTGGGTTTAATCCTTACAGTGGATAATGGAATTTCGGCTTACGAACCTATTGCTAGGGCAATAGAATTAGGCTTAAGCGTAATTATTACCGATCACCACGACTTACCAGCAAAACTGCCTCCCGCAGACGCGATTTTAAATCCCAAACTCTTATCAGACACTTCTCCCTACAAAGGCTTAGCAGGAGTAGGAGTAGCTTATATCTTGGCGATCGCCACAGCCCAAAGTCTGGGCAAACTCAAGGGTTTGACCAACTCGATCTTAGAATTATTTACTCTTGGCACGATTGCCGATCTCGCTCCTTTAGTCGGGGTCAATCGTCGTTGGCTAAAGCGGGGTTTAAGAGCCTTACCAAACTCTCAGTTAGAAGGTATTCAGGCATTGATGCAGGTAGCGGGTATCGATGAAACCCAAAAGCAATTAAAACCCGATGATATTGGCTTTCGTCTCGGCCCTAGAATCAACGCTGTGGGACGGATTGGCGATCCGCAAATGGTAATCGAGCTTTTGACTACTGACGAGCCTGGAATCGCCCTAGAAAGGGCAATGCAGTGCGAACAAATCAATCAAGAGCGTCGTCAACTATGCGAGCAAATCGAAAAAGAAGCGATCGCCCTAGTTGAGTCTACTCCGATACCATGGCAACGCGATCGGGTTTTGGTAGTCGTTTCCGCAGGTTGGCATCATGGTGTAATTGGGATCGTGGCATCTCGTTTGGTCGAGCGTTATGGCGTACCAGTGTTTATTGGTACTTACGAAGAACATAAAACCGAATCAACAGATATTACTACCAGTCCGCAGATGATTCGCGGTTCGGCAAGAAGCATTGATGAATTTAATGTCTTTGATGCCCTCAACTACTGTGACGATCTCTTAGGTAAATACGGCGGACATCGTGCAGCAGGGGGTTTTAGTTTCCCAGCTAGTAATCTAGAAGCAGTCAAACAAAGATTGAGTGAATTTGCCTATAAATGTCTGGAAGTAGAACATCTCAAACCTCTAGTTAAAGTAGATGCCCAAGCTAGCTTAGGTCAGATTGATTTTGAACTTTATCAACAGCTAGAAGGATTGCAACCTTGGGGGATTGGCAATAGTCCCCCTGTCTTTTGGACACCTAATGTCAGAGTCGTCGAACAACGGGCAATTGGTAAAAGTCAAAGCCATCTCAAACTGACTCTACAAGAAGCTAACTCCAACTCCCAAATTAAAGCCTTGGCTTGGCGATGGGGAGAATATTGCCCCTTACCAGAATATTTAGATATTGCTTATAAACTGCAAGAAAATCATTGGCAGGGAAACACCAGCATCGAACTAGAGTTAGTAGGAGTCAGATTGCCTCAAGTCCAACCCAGCAATCAGATTACCGCACTAAATAAGCAGATTAAACCTCGACAGATTCAAAAAGCGGTATTTACCTATAGCGGTAGAATTTATGTATGCAGTAAAACGATCGAAGAGCTTCGGATCAGAAACGATCGCGGTCATGTCTTGGCAGTAAACAAAGGCGATCGCCTCGGTTTTTTAGGTAAAACCAGAAAGGAGGCAAAACCAGTTAATGTTACCCAAGCTCCTTATTTTCAGTTAATTAAGGCCGCACTACGGGCGATCGAAGCAGAAAATTAAGAGACTGTTTATAAATAAAACATTAAATTTATTGCCAAAATAAATATTTAAAATACCTGAAAAAATACCTGAATTTTTCCTCTTTTACTTCCTTTTAGCTAACCATATAATGCCAATACAAATGATTTGTCTGAAAAATTATTAACGGTACGATCGACTTTCTTCTTTATTTTTATTTAACAAAAAGTCTTTAATAAATCAAGTAAGGTAGCTATTTATGCAGGGCAAACGCATCTAAATTCTGTAAACCTTACTTAGCAAGACTTTCAAATTTTAGTTACAAAACTAAATAATGGCTCAAACCTTTATCCCGTAAGCATTGTAAAAATAAGGTGCGTTTGCCC
>JASJEI010000387.1 GCA_030064795.1 Pleurocapsa sp. MO_226.B13
AACTAACCTCCGAACAAATGGCCGCCGTTGATTCAATTTTGGAAAAAACCCTGAATAAAGAAGAGGTTATGACCCAAATCAAGGATTATTTTAGTCAATTCAGTTAAAGAGGTAGATTGTTATGTTTAGGCGAAAATATAGGGTTCGTGTCACCAGACGCAACCTCAAAAAAAATGTGATTTTTTATACCATTTTTCAGACTGAATGATAAGAAATACAAATCATTACTTTGCCTAATTCGACTCCTTTTAGGCAAAGTATGATGAAGACATAAACACCAGCATGAGGACTTGACCCATGCTACAAACAACCGCCCAACTTCCCTTAAAGGCAAAGTTTTCTCCTCCACCAAAACAACCATCAACTAGAGAAAGAGAATACCTGCGATCGCCAGAGGTCAAAGCGATGATCCGCGCTGCTAAAAAAGTAGGTCGTCATGGTATTAGAGATGGAGCAATTATATTACTGATGTTCCGTCACGGACTGAGAACTGCTGAATTAGTTGCTCTCAAGTGGACACAGATAGATTTAGCAGATGGTTACATCGAAGTACATCGTGTAAAACATGGTCGCGATAGCATTCATCCTTTACGTTCTCCCGAAATCAGAGCTTTACGCCAAATCCAGAGAGATTATGCCGATACGAGCTATGTTTTTGTTTCGGAACGAAAGGCTCCTTTATCAACCCGTTCTATCCGCCACATTATAGCTAGGGCGGGAGAATTAGCGGGAATTCCCTTACTCGTTCACCCCCATCAACTACGTCATGCTTGCGGTTATTATTTAGCTTCTCAAGGACATGATACTAGAGCGATTCAGGATTACTTGGGACATAAAAATATCCATCACACAGTTCACTATACTCAAATGTCACCTCAAAGGTTTGAGAATTTCTGGATGGATTAAGTCATACATTGATTTAAAACCAATTAAGCCACTAATGGTTGCGATAACCTTGAAATTCTCTCCTTCATATCCAGCTTGAACAACCCATAAGGATTCACATGACCAAATATCAGAGGTGTAATCGCTTGTAAATCCCTTGGTGTCAGCTTTTTCTCCCAATGCTTCTGCGCCAGTACGCTTTGAATCATCAACGTATTTATATACACCAAACAAATCTGTAATAGGTGCAAAGACAACACCGATAACTCTTGACTCTCCAAGCGATTGGAGGCAAACTCACCACCCTTGCCGTAGAAGATAAAATCATTAACTCCATTCCATCTTTCTACCACATTCAAACCTTCATTTATTTCTCTTCTCAAATCTGACGAATCGAGATACTGACATAAAAAAATGGTTTTAATGACCCTACCCAATTCCATCAAAGCTTGATAGGTAGGATGTTGAACGGGATTTTTACGAAAGCGTTTCAGTATGGCTTCAGTTTCGGCAGTACCCAATCTCAACGCCGTGGCATATTTCACCATTTGGTCGTACTGCTGGCGGATTAAATCCCATTTGATAGGACGAGTTAAAATTGGTTGGAGATTGGCATAGCTATCGGGTTGACCTACATGGGGACGATAGAGTTTTTGTACCTTCATTCGCTTCAACCTGGGCATTAACTGAAAACCTAACAGGTGAGTGAAGGCAAAAGCGATTTCACTTTGACCGTGACTGTCCACATAGTTTTTCTTCACTTCCATACTGGTACAGTGCTTCAAAACCCCATTAATCATGGTTGCTACTTCGCTAGAAGAACAGGTTTTCAGTTGGGAATAGATACAAGCGGAATTCTTCTCTACGTGCCAGTAAATCATCACCCCCCGTCCTCGATAGCGCAGGTGATACTGGGTCATGAGATTTTGTTCCCAAGCGGTAAAATGCTTGCTGTCACTAGCACAGGTAGTAGTTCCTTCGCCCCAGATATGAGGCAGACGAATCTCGAAGATGGCATTGACCACTTCAGCTATGGCACTGCGTAATTGGTCTTTATGGATGTATTTACGGCGCACGTAAAGTAAATCTTGGTAGTTTTCGCCATCTATTCCCGTATTGATGCGTTTTAATCCTGTATTCGTCCCCATGCCGAACAAACAGAGCAATAATCGCTTTTGTAAGGTTTCTCTATCTAATATCTCTCTCGTACCCATACTCTTGAAGTTACGGGTAAAATTGACTCTCAAGTCAGTTTCTTTAAGAATGTCCAAGAGGCTGGTTTTATGCCAGAGACGGTTGATTTCTCCTTTGAGTTGTTTGAGATTAATAGGGTCAGGCAAAGCATCAAAGGGACTGAGCCGAATTAAACTTTTATCCCCCTTGCTCACAAGAGCCACACTGTTATTTCTGGGCATCCCCTTATCAAGTTTCTCTAGCCCAGACTCCATTTGCTTTTGTAAGCCAGAGATGAAAGTTTCCACATCTTCAGGAAGGGTTAAAGCCTGATAGTAAATCTGACGCTTTGATTCAAAATCGGTGGGTAAATCGTCATCGGGGTTGCGATAGCGATTAGCTCCTACTACCCAAATTTCCTTACAGCACAGTCTTTCTCTGAGAGCTTGCAGGACGCAGATTTCATAGTTGATGCGGTTAATGCGTTCGTTTCCCTCACTATCTGTTTCCATGAGAATTTCTTTTGCTCCTGCTTTCAATACACCATCAATGGGTGTCTCTTCTGTGGAGTCATAATATCGAGCTTTACTGTGAGCGTATTTGGTAAGAAGTTCTAGGGCTTCAATTATGGGACGATGAATGTCATTATTAGAACGAAACTCCAACACCTCTAACAGTTGGGGAATCATTCTGCGATAATGACTGGCAAAGGAATTACGAACTACGGTATGAACTCTTTGCTGATAGAAATTTCCTGTGGATTTATATTCTGCGACTAAATCTTTGAGGGTTTTTAGAGACACTACAGGATAAATAACTTCTTCTACAACTCCTTGAGGTGCTGCTATGGCTGCTTCGGCAATGCGAAACAGTAAGCCTGTTTTGCCCGAAACTGTTTTAAATTCATCGATTAATTCTTTATTGATGCGTCTTACGGCTCTGGTATCGATGCGGTGAATGATTTGATTTAATAGTTCAATAAGATTGTCTGTAATCTCTTGGCTGCGTTGAACACAAAAAGCTGCCATTAAGGTGTAGCCGATAGCATCTTTGTGTCGGCGAAGGTCGTAGGGTGATTCTGTAGATGCTCTATTGCGATAGGTTTTGAGCAGTTTTTCCGAAATCCCTGTAAATAAATCTGGAGGTAAACCAACAGCACGAATTAATTTCAGTTTTTTGATTTCGGTAAGAAAACTATCCAACCCCACAGCACCAGGGTCAGTTTTGAGGAAGGCAAAATCTGACATTTTAATTTTTTTGTCTGAGGAGGAGGCAGATTCATCATCTTCCGTTTCTTCTGTATCCTCCGTAGAAAGCAGAATATCGATTTGTTCGATTATAGAGGGAGTTAATCGGGAAAAAGTTTGTTGGCAGAAATTGGTTTCGTAGCTCGCTATGGCACTCTTAACTAAACGCTCAACTCTACCTTTTGTTGGGGGTTCAATCTGTAATTCTCGGAATCTTTGATAGACAAGCTCGCTTATTGGTTCGATTCTTTGTTCGGATTGGATAATTTCTGCTTTCAACCAATCGACCATCTCTTCTTCATCAACAACCTTGACAGTGCGAAATCCAAATAATTTACGGATGGCAGCACGATGGTTGCTGATAGAGCGTCCTTGCCAGTCATAATCTGAATAGTCAGATGATGGAATTTGAAGCTGTTGGGCAATATAAGAGATAATAACATTTGGTATTTCCGCCGAATCGGTAGGAAAACGAGCGAAAGTTTGAAAAAACTTCAGTAAAACAGCAAAACCAATCTGATTTGCCCCAACTTTGTTTTTGACCAATTCTAATTCTTGGGGCAAAAGTGTCCAATGCTCAATTAACTCTTCTGTCTCCCAATTGGCTTTGACCATTCATCTACTTTTCCTAAACGAGAGATTACCTGTTAGAGAAAAGTATCTCTTGAACAGAGGAATGGTTTGGGAAAAGTTTATTAAAAATGCAGATTTATAATTTATTGTCAAATACCTTGAAAAAGATATATTTAAAAAACTTATCTTTTGAGGGGGGAATGAGGCGGGATGAGTTGAAGGATTCTAAAGGCTACAAGTAAGACAGCGCAATGGTTTCAAGCTCAGGTTGCGTCTGGTGACACGAACCCTATATTTTCGCCTACTCAGAGTTTGACTACTGAAGTTGGCTTCATATTTGGCGATCGCGCTCTTGATCAAACGTTCAATTTGAAGTTTTGTTGGCGGCTCTAACTGTAATTCTCTAAACCTGTGAGCAACAAGTTCTGTAATGGCTTCGACTTTTTGTTCCTGGGGTAATATTTCCTCAATTAGCCAAGTTATCATCTCTTGTGAGTCTTGAACTGAGGCTACTCTAAAGTTGAATAAATGACGAATTTCAACCCGATAAACTTTTGCCGAACGTCCCTGCCAATCGTATTCAGAATAAGAACTTTCGGGGAGATTAACCTGTGAGGCGATGTAGGAGATAATAGCTTGAGAAATAGATGATTTGTCTTCGGGAAAATAGGCGAATAGTTGAAAATGCTTCAAGAGGAGAGCAAAGCCTATTTGATTCCCACCAACTTTTTTCTTCGCTAGTTTTAACTCTTGAGGTAATAGAGTCCAGTTTTCTATGAGTTCTTCTGTATCCCAATTTGGTTTGATCATTCATCTCCGAACCATTGCGCCAAACTTAGCATAGGAGAATTAGTAGCAATCTTGTTTAAAGTTCAGCATAAATGCAGATTTAAAGCTAACTGTCAAATGCTCTTGAAATGATATATTTGGAAAAGTTATTAATCGAACAAAAAACTCGGTTGAGAAAGTCAGAGTAGTTGACAAGCTGAAAAGTATATTCACCAAGGGTTTCAGCTACAGGCTGCACTTCGTCGCACGAACCCTATATTTCCGCCCCATTCAACGACGAAAGGAGCACCCCAAGGTGGGAGCCTCTCCCCGTTGTTGCTGAACATTGTGCTCAATGGGTTAGGTGAGCTGTTGTCAGGATATACCAGTGTAACGGTTAAACAACCTTCACCGGACACCAGGCGACAGAAACCCTATCGGCGCAAATCATTGACCTACGGCTACTGCCGCTACGCTGATGATTTCCTGATCACCGCTAAGCACAAGGAAGACATCGAAGCGATTATCCCCGTCTTAGAACAGTGGTTGTCAAAAAGAGGACTCAAACTCCATCCGGACAAAACTCAGATTGTGCATGTCCAACAAGGATGTCATTTCCTGGGATTTACCATTCGACATCTGGGGGGCAAATGCCTCTGTATTCCACAGAAGGAAAAAGTAAAAACTTTCATCCAAGGGATACGGGATTGGCTCAAAGCCAATACTCAGGCTAAACCCTCGTCCATCATCAACCACCTTAATCCCATCTTGCGGGGATGGGGGAACTACTACCGGCATGGAGTCAGCAAGCGGGTGTTCAGTTACGTGGACAACCAAATCTGGAAAGCACTCTGGAGATGGTGTTGTAAACGACATCCCAATAAAGGAGGTAAATGGGTGGCATTGAAGTACTTCAAGTCCCATCGGGGACGAAAATGGACCTTCTTTGCTATCACAAAAAACCGTAGAGGCCAGCCCAAGACTTTGACACTGATGAAGGTGGCAGATCTGCCCATCCAACGTCACATCAAAGTTAAGGGAGGAGCCTCTCCAGATGATCCTTCTCTCCATGATTATTGGCAACATCGTCAGACCCGATATGGAAAAACCTATTGGGGTAAAGGTTCCAAGTACCATCAGGTAGCTGTAGCCGAGAACTGGCGATGTCCAGTTTGTGGTGACCTTTTATTCAATGGAGAACCACTCCATATCCATCACCGGATAAGCATCAAGGAGGGAGGAACGGACCAAGCTGAAAATCTGGTTCACCTTCACAAGGCATGTCACCAGCACGTCCATGCTGGCCGAAATCTTGTTGTATTGCAGAAGGCTTGAGCGGCTTGATGGGAAACTATCACGAGCCGTTCTGAGGGGAGGGGGACACGGCGACGTGTGCCCTCTTACCCGACAGCGAACCATAAACACCTCTAAGCTGTCCAATTTTATGGACAAAATAGCTAAAAGCTACATCTCATCAAATTTACATTGGTGGCAAGCCCATCTTTTCTCTCAGAATAGCTCGTTGTTCGCGCTGAGTTAGGGACGAGAATTCTGGCTCTGGTTCTCCAAGACGATGCCGTCGTTTCACACCAGCCATGACCGAATCTATTCCCATCTCTTCCTCATACTAAATCCGATTTACAAAGTATGTAAACAACAAGTATTTGTTAGCCAATGATAATTAGTTAACTTATGAACTTCACCTTTCATTTCACTGACTACGCAGCAACGCTTGATTAAAATATTTTCTATCTC
>JASJEI010000380.1 GCA_030064795.1 Pleurocapsa sp. MO_226.B13
TCCTTGGCTGGCGGGGCAAACGAAGGTTGTCTATTGCTCGCTTCGCTCACACCCCACCCACCACCCCAAATTAGGCAGCGATCGCTTTAGTCTTGGTTATGTAATGGCGGAAATAGAAGGTTCGCCCGACGAAGTGCAGCCTGTCCCTACAACCCTTATTATGCAAGGGATACAGAGATTGAAACTTCCCAGATTAGCGATCGCTGAAAGATAAGTTACATAAATGTTTTTTGACGGCATCTACATGTGAGAAAAACATTGCCTAAAAAAGAAGTGGGAGGGGTCGTAAGTTATGCCTTCAGAGCCTTGTAACCACATATTTTATTTTGAAAACATTGCCTAAAAGGACTCAAACTAGGCAATGTTTTAATAAGTAATTTCGATTAAAAAGGGCTGAAAATGGGGTTGACAAAAAGACAATGGTTTCACCCTGCACTTCCTCGTGCGAACCTTCTATTACCGCCCTTTAGGAACAGCAGTCGTCGAGATCCTCAAAAGATTTTTTAGTAGTGAGAATGTCCCTAGTCCATTACCAGGTAATGTACCTCTGCTACCAAGTAATGTAGTCACAGAGGATAGATTGGATGAAGCATTATCTAAACTAAAATCATCTAGTAATGTTCTGGATACTTTACCAAGTAATGTAGTAAGTAAAGATGATTTTAGTAACGCACTTAGTAAAATACCTAGTACGCCTAAATAGAAGGTTGATGTCACCAGGGGCAACCTGTCGCTAAAACCCTTACTGTGCAGTCGATACAGCGAGCGGATTTTTTAAATTTAGCGCTGGCTCAAATATAAGTTACATGGCAACCAACGTAAGGCGGGACAAAAAGGGAGTAAGTTCGCGATGATTATTCGCGAACAAAATATATTTCTCATCTTGCTCCTGAGCCATTAATTTCTGTTGTGTCAATCCATTATGAGTGCGAATCTGGTTTCTTAGAAGAATTCTTACTCTCGGAATAGAGATCTGACCAACTATCTTTAAGAGCATCAATGGCCTTTTGGAGTTCATCAATTTGAACTCTTCTGAGAACCATCTGAACAGCATCAACATGAGCAGGAGTCCCCGCAGCACCGAGATGTTTGTAACGGGAAGGTTTGCCCGCTCCTTGTTTCGAGATAAAGATGGGTTGCTTGGCTTGTAATTTATAGTACCAGTAAGGCTTGTACTGACCTCGTGCTTGATAGCGAGCGAGGCAACAGCCTGGGGGCGCGACTTCTCCCGAGCCCGAAATTTTCTCAATCTGAGCTTCGAGATTAGCAATTGTAGCTAATAATCTTTCGGCACGATTGAGTTTTTCCAGTTGTCGAGCCGATGAAGTTTTGTCAGACATGGTTGAAATCTGGAGGAGAGACTAAATATAATTGTAGCTTTGTTCGCGAGTATTTTTCGCGAACAAAATCCCTTCTAACTCACCATGAATTTACGACAACGTTGTCAAGCTGTATTTAAAGCCGGATATGAGTTTGGAAAAACATCGTTTCGCCGTTTGGCCAAAAAAACGAAACTCTCTAAAAGTAGTGCACATCGACTATGTCATCGAATAGCAAGGCGAAATCAACATCCAGAATCTTCTTTATGGGAAACGGAAGCAGGACAAAACTGGCTTCGTTTATTGGTTTTAGCAACTATTTTTGTTTTTGCTCTTCAGGGAGGAATTGGTTGTGAAAGACTATCTCAATTCTTTCATTTACTGCGCCTACAGCATCATATAGGAGTTTCACCCACAGCATTACGCAGTTTACGCTCTCAAATAGAGTCTAAAATCCTTGATTATCAACAACAACAAGAGCAACAATTACGAACCAGCTCCTCTAAGGTCGAAGTTTGTGCGGCGGCAGACGAAACTTTTTTTGACCAAGTTATTTTGGTGATGCTCGATTTACCTTCGGGGTATATTTTTGTCGAAGAAATCACGGAAGATTGTCAGTATGAGACATGGCAAGAAAAAGTCACTCAAGCTTTCCAACCATTGGGATTGAAAGTTAAATATTTGGTTAGTGACCGAGCTAAGGCCATAGTGAAATTAGCCCTCAAGGATTTAGGTACAGCTTCGATAGCTGATTTATTTCATGTTCTATATAACTTAAACCGAAGTCTGGCTCTGGAACTTAACTGTTTGGCAGCGAAGCTCCAAAAACAACTGAAAATGGAGAAAGAGAAGGGAGCAGTACCAGAATTAATCGCACAAATAGAAACTAATCAAAGACTCTTACGACAATCAAGGCTCACCTATGACAATTGCTGTCACCACCTGAGTACCTGTTTACACCCTTTTGCTCTTAACGAGAATCGACCTCAAACTACAGAAACTGTTGCGATGGAGCTTCAATCGATTCTTCATCGGCTTCAAACTCTCAGACAGACTCATCAGCTTAAAGATTCTCGTAATGGTATCAGAAGCCTGAAAAATCAAATTGAATCATTATCGGCAATAGTTGATCTTTGGTGGTCTTGGGTTGACCAATGTTTAGCTGCTGGTGGATGTGAGATCAATCTTGTGCACTGGGTCAAGGACTATTTACTGCCCTCCGCTTATTGGCAACAACAGGTTCAGCGCACCAAAAATCCCGAATTGGGAGAGGATTATCAAGCAGCTTACCTGAAAGCACAAGAGTTTCTCAGGATTCATCCGATTACAATGAGTTTGAGCTCGAAGGAGCGCGAGCAATGGCAACACTGGGCGATTTGGATGGTCAGTAAGTTCCAACGTTCTTCTTCTGCTGTGGAGGGACGTAATGGATATCTTTCTCAAGTTCATCATAACCGACGAGGACTATCCACCAAACGTTTAAAAGTCTCTACTGTGATTCATAATTTTGCTCTCCAACGAAGTGATGGTACTACTGCGGCTGAGAGGTTATTTGGTCGCAAATTTCCTGATTTGTTTGAGTATCTTGAAAACAATCTTGGTGAATTACCTCAACCGAGGAAGTCAAGAAAATCATCTCAGCCCCAAACTTTTACCCTGCCTACTGTCCCGTCTTAAGTTGGTAGCCGGTATTCCTCACATTTAGATTGGGAGGTACGCGAGATGCGAAACGCCGAAACGATTTTAAATGTAATTCAAGACAGAGGTTATCGTGGTCTACCTGTAGATGATGTCTACAGACAACTTTTCAATCCCAATCTGTATCTCCTGGCTTACAGTCGTATCTACAAAAATGATGGGGCAATGACGCGAGGAGTTACAAAGGAAACTGCTGATGGGATGTCCCAGAAAAAGATTGAGAACCTCATAGAAGACATCCGCTATGAACGTTTCCGCTGGACACCAGTGAGGCGAATTAATATTCCTAAGAAAAACGGAAAAACTCGACCTCTGGGTATTCCCACTTGGAAAGATAAATTGCTTCAAGAAGTAATACGCTTGATATTAGAAGCATATTATGAACCTCAATTTAGCAACAGCAGTCATGGTTTTAGACCAGAGCGTGGATGTCATACGGCATTAACAATAATTGACCGTACTTGGCAAGGAACTAAGTGGTTCATCGAAGGAGATATTCGTGGTTGTTTTGACAACATAGATCATCAAATCTTAATGTCAATTCTACGGGAGAAAATCCTAGATAATCGCTTTTTAAGATTGATTGAAAACTTACTCAAGGCAGGTTATTGCGAACGATGGAAATATCACTCCACTCTCAGTGGAACGCCACAAGGCGCGATAGTTTCCCCGATTCTCGCCAATATCTATCTTGATAAATTCGATAAATTTATCGAACAGACACTCACCCCAGAATATACGCGAGGCAAAAGAAGAGCCGAAAATTCAGAGTATACAAAACTCGTAAAACTTGCCTGGTATCACAGGAAAAAGGGACACATAGAAAAAGCGCGACAACTGGAAATTCAATACCAGAAAATGCCTTCCAAAAATGTTCGTGACCCTGAATACCGAAGGCTAAATTACGTGCGTTACGCCGATGACTTTCTACTGGGATTCATTGGTTCAATTCAGGAAGCCAAAGCAATTAAGGAAAAACTGAGGACATTTTTAGTCTCAAAATTGCAACTAGAATTGTCCCCAGAAAAGACCTTGATTACTAATGCCAGAAAGGAAACGGCAAATTTCTTAGGTCATGAAATTCTAGTTCAATATTCCGATACAAAGCATACCAATGGTAAGCGTTCAATCAACGGAATCATTGGATTAAGAATGCCAGCCAGTTTTGTCCGAGAAAAGTGCGCCCTCTACATGAGGAATGGTAAACCCATTCACCGTCCTGAATTAATCAATGATGATGATTTTACTATCGTCAACATCTATCAATCAGAATATAGAGGCTACGTCCAATTCTACAGTTTGGCTCAAAACATCGCCTGGCTCGGAAAACTCCAATGGATTATGTGGAGTTCGCTGATGAAAACTCTCGCCTGTAAACACAAAACTAGCGTGGCTAAAATCTGCGCTAAGTATCATAAGACGGTCAAACTTCCACACGGTTTAAGAAAGTGTGTGGAAATAACCGTCCCAAGAGAAGGCAAGAAACCCTTAGTGGCTCGTTTCGGTGGTATACCACTTAAACGAGACCTTAAAACAACCATAGAAGACCTGCCAACAAAGCGGAAACCCGCGTTCAGAAATGAACTAATTAAACGGCTTCTTGCGGATGAATGTGAGATTTGTGGAGCAGAAGGGGACATTGAAGTTCACCATATCCGCGCTCTCAAAGACCTTAAAGTCAAAGGTAAGAAAGAAAAACCGCTTTGGATGCAAATTATGTCCGCACGTAGAAGGAAAACTCTGATGGTCTGCTCTCAATGCCATGATGCTATACATGCTGGTAAACCCATACACAACAAAAGAGGCTTGGAATAGGAATACTGGAGAGCCGTGTGCCTGGAAAACTCGCAAGCACGGTTCGGCGGGGGCTAGTTGGAAAAGGAGCTAATATTTGGAAACCTCGCTAGCTAGCTACCCACTTTCGACAGAATCAGCCACAAATCCATAATGGACAGATTAATATGCCCAAATAATCTTAAACTAGGTATATTTAGATGCCTCAAATCAGGGACAGACATTAACTTTCCAGAACAAGGAACTCCGCAAGGAGGAGTGGTTAGCCCACTTTTAGCCAACATAGCATTAAACGGAATAGAACGCATAGGAGAGTTCAAACAAAACGGGACTACATCAATCTGTGTTCGATATGCAGACGACATGGTGTACTTCCTAAGACCACAAGACAATGCTGAAGAGTTACTAAGAAAAATCAAAGACTTTCTTGCCGAAAGAGGAATGGAAATCAGTGAGAAGAAAACAAAGCTCTCCCTAGCGACAGATGGATTTGATTTTCTGGGTTGGCATTTCAAAGTGCAAAACAATGAAAAGTTTAGAAGTACCCCGTCAGTGGATAACTTCAAAGCGTTCCGTAAGAAAGTTAAATCCATAATCAATAGCTCTAATCTCAAACTTGAGACAAAGGTTGAGAAACTCTCTAGAATCATCAGAGGATGGAGACAGTATCATAAATACTGCAAAATGGATGGCTCAAGATTCAGCCTATGGCATATGAGACTCAGAGCATTCAAAGTATTTAACAAAGGAAAGAATACAAACAAATACCAAGCAATCGCGCTTACCCAAAAAGCCTTTCCTTCTGTACCTTACTCCGAAAACAAGTTTGTCAATGTCAAAGGAAATAAAAGCCCTTTCGACGGAGACTTAATTTACTGGTCAAAGCGTAAAAACCTCAAATACGACGGCACAACGGCAAGACTACTAAAGAAACAAAAGTTTGAATGTGGTAGATGTGGATTGAAATTCGTCAACGAAGAAAAAATCCATTTACATCATAAAGATGGTCAACACGATAACTGGAAACCTAGCAACCTAGTTGTTATGCATGAAAGTTGTCACGACCAGGAACACCACAGGCAAGGCTATAAACGCCCAGAAATTCGGGAGCGCAGTGCTGAGAAATCCGCATGCTGCGATCTAAACGAGAGGGGCGAAGCATAATAGCTTCCCTCGACTCAACCTCTTTGGAGAAAAATAATACCAAGCATAATATAGGTTAAAGCTTTATAGAATAAGCGTTTCAAGCTTTTTGCTATCCAGATTATTTGCGTTCGCGATCTTATTATAGAAAATCAAACCCTTACGCAGTAATAGTTACAGGGAGATGTGGCATGATTTTACGTGTATCTCGGCGCGACCCCTATACGAGTGACACATTTACAAATGTATGGCACCACCACAAGGGTTTTGCGTAGATCTAATATTTCTATAATGCCTATCTAAAGAGAGTTATACGGTTTTATATTTTTGTAGTACGCATACTCACCTCGACTACCCTGAATCGCTCTATTCCCCTCCCCAAAAGCGTTGCAGTATCATTTTAATTTCCGACCGCCACCACAAGGGGTAAAAAAAAATTGGGCACCTAGAAATACCCTGCGCTTTCCCGAACCGCATTAATTTATCCCCAGGAAGTACCTTTGAAGTATATATACTCATCTATCTTCTCACGCTGTCGATGTCTGTTTATTCTGGATAGCCCATTGTCTTATCAGTTGGTGCTGGTCTACCGAGAGTCGCT
>JASJEI010000381.1 GCA_030064795.1 Pleurocapsa sp. MO_226.B13
AAGAGCGATGCGAACAACTCGGTTTTAATTTCTGTATTCGTACAAATTCCGAAATTGATTGGACTAAATATCGAAATTTAAAATATTTGGGCAAATATTTAGATGGATATCTCAATCGACAATATGTTGTTGATGAAGAAATTCAAGACCATATTAAGGAAGTGGTTGAGAGTCATCCAGGTATTAGCATCAGTCAACTATTAGAGAAAATAGAATTGGGAACAATTGACGATCTTAATGCCCTAATAGCCACCGAAAAGATTTATGTCGATCTTAGTGCTGTTTCTCTTACCGAACAGAAAAAAGTAAAAGTTTTCAGAGATGAAGCTACTGCTCAAGCTTATATAACTGCCAGTAATAACTACAGTCAACCCATAAACAGTAGCTTGCAAACTGTAGATATTGAGGTGGGTTCGTCCTTTTTACTGGATGGCAAATGCTTGACTGTAGATCATTTGGGTGACAGTAAAATCATCCTGAGCGGACAAGAAGGATTAGTCCGTTGGACGCATCGGCAATTTCAACAGTTGCTTGAATTAGGAGAAATTACTAATCTTCAGACAGAAGAAACAGACGACATAAGTTCGATAGTCAATGAATATTTCAATTCAGCTAGTCCTCAAGCTTTAGCCGAAGCAAATCGACGCTACAGCATTCTTGAACCTTATCTCAAAGAACAACTTTCTCCACCACCCGAATTAGATACTCCGAAAAGAACCATTAGGCATTGGAATAAAAAATACAAAGAAGCTCAACAAGAATACGGCTGTGGTTTAATTGGACTAATTCCCAAAAGAAAGGGCAATCCAACATCGAGATATTCGGCGGAAGATTTGGCTTTTGTCGATGAAATAATTGACAAAGAATATGAAAGTTTCAAGCAGAAGAAGGTTTGGGCTGTATATGAAGTTTTAAAAGCCAGATGGCAAGAATCTAAGCGTATTTCTCCAGTACCCAGTCACACTTTTCTATATCAAAGGATCAAAAACCGTCCCAAACACAAAACTGTCAGAAAGCGTAAAGGCTCTCGCGCTGCTAACAATTTTTTAGGTCCTTGGTTAATAGAAAACACTACGCCTCGTCACGGCGATCGCCCTCTGGAAATTGTTCATATTGACCATACAGAACTGGAGGTTGAGTGTATTTGTCCTGATAGTGGCGAGAAGTTAGGTAGACCTTGGGTAACGGCAATGATTGATGCCTACAGTCGTCGTATTTTATCTGTTTACCTAACGTTTGATGCTCCCAGCTATCGTTCCTGCATGATGTCGTTGCGGATTTGCGTGCAGAGATTTAAACGCTTCCCTGAATGGATTGTGGTAGATAATGGCAAGGATTTTAAAAGCACTTATTTTGATACTCTCTTAGCTCGATTTGAAGCTAGTAAAAAACATCGTCCCAAAGATGTCCCCAAATTTAGCTCGATTGTCGAACGCTGGTTTCGCACTACTGAGACTGAGTTCTTTAACAATTTGCGGGGTAATACTCAAATAATGAAGGAAGTACGTTTGGTTAAAAAACAGAACAATCCTAAAAATTTAGCAGTTTGGGAATTAGACGAACTATACGACTACTTTGTTAATGGTTACTGCTATGGAGTTTACGATCGCAAGAAACACCCAGCCTTAGAAGGAATGTCCCCCCAGCAAGCCTTTGAATTTGGTATCGCTAAAACTGGTTCTCGCCCCCATCAGGCGATTAAATATGACGAGCAGTTTAAAATCTTAACTATGCCTTCAACTCAAAAAGGTACTGCCAAAGTACAGCCGAGTAAGGGAGTTCGGATTAACCGCATTGATTATTGGTCGGATGAATTTTATACAGTGGAAAACCAAGACATTCCTATTCGCTACGATCCTTTTGATTATGGTATTGCTTATGCTTACGTCAACAATCGCTGGACTAAGTGCATTTCCAATTACTACACGAGATTTGAGGGCTATTCCGAACGTGCGGTAAAAATAGCAACCACCCTCATTCACAGGAAAAAGAAACTTCACAACCAAAGAATTTATGCCAGCGTGAGTGAGATTGTTAATTTACTCAAGAATGCTGAAGAATATGAAGACTTACAACTGCAACTTAAGCGCGATCGCTCTACTCAAAGAGTTCGCGATCTGATTGAAGGTAATTCGATCGCTGTAAATGAATCTACATCTAATAGGCAACAGCGTAATGCTCCAATGATAACTTCTGAAGATGATTTGGAAGATCTTGAAGATTCTGAACTTGACGAATTCGCTGAAGATGAATTTTTAGAAGATGACCTCGGCGAACCAAGTAATGATTCGGAGCTTGTTAAAGCTTATGCTGATAACGAATTATGGTAAACAATTATGAAAAAAGAACGTCCTTTCAATTCAAATTTATTAAAAAATCCTACAAAAGCAAAACTGCAATATTTTCGGGATGTTATCGTTCCTCACCGTAATATTAAACAGATATTGGATTTGCTGCTCAAAAATGCTATAGAACCAGATGATGCTTCTGTATATTTAGTTTTTGGCGTTACAGGAGTTGGTAAAACTCGACTAATGCAGGAATTTCAGAAACGTCTAGTCAAACATTTCATGGATGAGTTAATAGAAAATCCTGGAAGCCTAATCGTAGGTGGAATTGAGGTTGATAGTGCCGAGGGAGGAAAATTTAATTATTCTGATTACTATATTCAAGTTCTCGAAGCACTTAGAGAAGTGTTAATAGACTACAAGATCACCTACGACATTGATAGTGCAGAACAGTCAGATGCTGATGCGTTGTTGGGAACATTTGAAAGCAAGAGTTCTAAAGCTTTGCGTCGTGCAATGAAAAAAGTTTTTATCAATCGGGAAGTCAAAGCTTTTACCTTAGATGAAGCTCAACATTTGTTTGACGTTGCAGGAGGAAAACAAAGAAAGATTCAAATGAACTGGCTGAAATCAATTGCTAATAAGACTCAAACAATTCACGTTTTGTTTGGCACTTACGAATTGCTTGATTGTCAAGGGGAAAATGGACAAATAGGGAGACGAAGTGAAGATTTTCACCTTGCCAGATATCACATTGGCAAAAAGTCAGATCGTGACGAATACAAAAAAGTGATTAAAACCTTGCAACGTCATCTACCTGTTTCCTCACAACCTGATTTAGAAAAATATGCAGATTACTTTATGGAGTACTCTCTCGGTTGCGTAGGTATTCTTAAAAGCTGGTGGTATCGCTCTCTGAAAAATGCTCTTGATGATAATGCCAAAACATTAAGACTCAAAGACTTCAAAGCCAAAGAACTATCTTCAGGCAGACGCAAACAAATTGAAGTAGAGGCAATAAAAGGTGAAGAGAAATTTGCACGACTTCACAAGCAAGAAAACTATGATTTTTCGAGACTACAGCAGGAGAAATCACCTTCTCAAAAGCGAGAATCTAAAAACGTTGCAGAACGAGATCCTAAACGAGATCCCGTAGGAATTTAAAAATGTCAGAGCGAAATAATATTTATACCGAGCTTTGGAGTCCACAAGCACTTGAAATTCGACCCTGTAGCCGTTTATTCTCCCTAAAGCCTATTGGTATAGGAACTTCTGTTACAGAGAGTTTGAGCAGTTATTTATGTCGATTAGCTGCCGAGCATTGTGTCTCGCTACAAAAACTCGTTACTCAAGAAATTTCATCTTTAATAATAGATCGCCAACGCGAGCAGAATTCGGCAAGCCGAAGTATCAGTAGCATTTTTGGCAATAGCGATGCCAAGCCAGCTATTAATGGCATGAGAAATATGACGAGATCGCTCGTCACTATTTTAGAACAATTAACTCTACGCCAAGATCTACGCTATATATCCTGTTTGACTTATCAGGGAGTAATTAGAGATAGAAGCTTATTCCGCCAGCACAAAGCTTGGTGTCCTCAATGCTTTGTGCAGCGAAAACAAGAGAAACAGATAGTTTATGAACCCCTATTATGGTCTTTCAAAGACGTAAATTACTGCCTTCAACACAATTGCCAATTAAGCGATCGCTGTCCTCATTGCGATTCTCCTCAAAAAGCGATCGCCAATCATTCCCGCTTGGGTTATTGCGACAAATGTAAACAATGGCTGAGTAATAACCTTAACAACGAAGTGGAAATAATAGATAAAGAATGCCAAATCGTGACAGGAATTGGAGAATTAATTGCTGCCACGCCAGAGCTAGATTCTCCACCTGCTTTGCCAGACGTGATTCAAAAACTAAAACTGATTCAATTTTCTTTCGAGCGATCGCTCAGACAGGACCTAACTCAGTTTGTTGCTTTAGGAAAAGTTTTAGAACAGTTGAAGATTGCGATCTTACAACACCCAGATAAGCCTCTTAATCTAGTTAATCTAATAATCCCAGTATGTAATTCAGCTAATGTATCTATTGCTCAATTTTTTAAAGAAGATATCTCAGGTATAAGCAAGATACTCAACATTAATTTCAACAGTCAGAGCCAAAAGACGAGCCGTACATCATCCCTCGCTTCAATGTTTAATCTCTAAATTTAACAAAACATAAGGGATATAATATGGACAGAAGCTTGCAATTGATAAACTATAGCTTTCTCAGAAAGTAACGCCTAAAGACATTTAACTATGATGCAGACAAAATAGGGACTACTCCAGTCTGGGTGAAGCAGGTGAGCAACGCCTAAAGGCATTTAACCATGATGCAGAAAAGCCTTTTGGACTCATTACCGAGGAGGGGATTTGTGAGCAACGCCTAAAGGCATTTAACCATGATGCAGAGAACCCCCCACTGCTGTTTGTTGTAAATAAAAATGTGAGCAACGCCTAAAGGCATTTAACCATGATGCAGAAATCAGAAATATAACTATAAACGCTTAGCAATGCATGTGAGCAACGCCTAAAGGCATTTAACCATGATGCAGGGCAGTCTCTGAAACCCATATTTGGCAATAGCTGAGAATCAGAAATGCAAGCACCTCATCTAAAACACTGCAAATTAAGCTCACCACTATATAATAAAGAATCTTTTGATGGCTAAAACTCTTTATTTACAAAGCTTTAGCAAAATGCAAGGATCTCCTTGAAACAAAAAATAGCTGTGTTGACTAATAGTTATAGCTTTCAGCGTTTTTTATCCTATAAAACTGTTCCACAATCAGAGGTGCTTGCATTTCATTCAGTTTGAATTACCGTCCAAGAATTATCGGGTGGTGTTTTGCAGTCTAGTTCCTCAAGAGAATAACGCTGCCATCTAGTTCCTCTCGAACCCACATGGTCAACCCAGTAAGGTAAAGTAATTCTACCCGTGTTGTCTTGTACTAACCATTGCTTAGGCTGACTTAAATGACGTTCTGAAGCTGATCTCACAGAATTAACCAAGTCGTTACTTTCTCCTAAATAAAGACAGCCAAAACGTTTAATAGAAGCAGGATTAACTTTCGCTTGCTCGATTCTGTCCACAAGAGTTGGTTTTACTACTTCTGGGGATGATTCCACCCAAACAATAAATCTGATATCCGTTAAAATTTCCTGATGTTCGACAGTAATGTTTCTTCGATGACCATAGTCTTTTTCCTTAAAACGTCTCATCTTTCTCAGTAAAGAAGACTTTTGTGGTTGAGACAACATGGCTATTGCCAGTCTTACTCCACAATGTCTTTGAGCATTAGTTTCCCCCACTAGCGACAACAACATTCCGTAAATCGTGGAAGGGGGAGGAACATAGTAAGTTTTACCATATTCTCTACTTCGTGAGATACGAAAAGTAGCACAGGGGACGTGAACATATAAGGAGATTAGATTCATTTTTTGGCTTGAAGCTAAGACAGATCTATTTCCAAATCTTCGGCAATAACTTGTTTAAGATCTGCAATTGTTTTCTTTCTTCCTGGATAAATATGAGCATTTTTCAATTCAAAGTCTTTGGCAACTTTCCCTCCAATCCATAGTTCATTGGGGTCAAGATCCTCATTACCTACAGATTCAATCAAACTATTGGAAATAGTTGGTTCGGCATATACTCCTGGCTTAATTTCTAATTGCTCGAAGCAGTAAAACATATCTGGAGAAGGATCTTGAGTCCACCGCAAGACAAAACTTTCAGGGGAAAAGTCATAGCAAAAGACATTGTTGTGTCCTCCTACCTGACGAATTGACATTAATCCATCCAATACATCAAAAATTCGAGTATTATCTCTAAGATGATTGCAATCTAGCGCAAAGACGTATTGATAGCGAGTATTGTGGAACTCAATAAAATGTAGAGACGTACTATCTTTTTCTCCACTTTTAGAGTTAAAAGTAACACCGCCATCAAAAGGAGTGAGAGAAAAAGCACGATTGACTCCCAATGCTCCCTGTCTTTGAGGATAAGCTATCCTAGTTCGCTGGCTTGCTTCGGCTTGCGACCCATTATTAGGATCGTTAACCTCTTCAGTTATTTCTCTTCTTGCTGCTTCTGGATTTAGAAAACCTAATACATCGTCGTCGATAAATCTTTCTGAATCGAAGTTTTCATCGATCCAGTTATTTATAAACTCATCTCCATCCCAATTACGGTTCACAGAATAGCCATTTTGCTGCCAAT
>JASJEI010000067.1 GCA_030064795.1 Pleurocapsa sp. MO_226.B13
ATAGTAAGCCAACTGAATCGGGATGTGTTCAGTGTTGACCCAATTGACCAATCGATGCATAAATTGAGTCCGACGGGAATGATTCTCGGGTCCATTATCGGCATTAATCACCCATGAGGTAATTGACTCGAAGCGGTCTTTAACCTCGTACCACCAAATCTCTAGCAAATCCACCAGGCAATCTGCGGTAACTTTAGAAGTGACAAAGAACAGATACAGTTCATTGTATTGAGGCAAAAAAATTCCCACAGGTGTCAGAGTTGCCACTGGCTGAAAATCATGGTCGGCTGCCAATATAGTGACCCGATTTTTTTCCCCCACGGTCATAGTCTCCGACTTTGACTGCTGTTTTGGCATCTATAGAAATGCGTAATGTGGTTTCATCTTCGTCAGCTTCTTGATTGATTTGATTCACCTGCTCAAAAATTGCGTCGGTTTCTGGTATTTTCTTTTGCGGTTTCGCTTTCACCACTCTTCAAAGAGCGATAGTTCATTTCGCTCTCGTCTTTGTCGAATCACTTCGGCAGTCGGTAGCTCCTCTTGGCAATAACCTTTTTGTTCGATTAGTTGACGACGCACTTTGGCGGCACTAATACGGGTATATAAACGTTTACTTTTTAAGGTTGGGTCAGCTTGGCTGTGGGGGTCAACAATGGCACGAATATCTTCTCGTAAATTGGGCAACTTTGACTCGATTCGCTTCCTTCCTCGACGCTGAAAAGCATCCTTGATTGGAATCCCACTGGTTAATTCTTTTATTCCTTTGCGAATTGTCCCTCGGTTCCATCCCAGTTCCCGTTCTGCTTGGGTTTGTCCCCCTACACCTAAACCCTTTACCACTTTAGCCATAAACTGACGACGTTCGCTGCCCTTTAACTTTTCTGCTGTGTCTCTAAATATTGATTTAAGTTCCTTTGTTAATTTAATGCTGCTTGTTGCCACTGACCTTGAATCCTGGGAATCACTTCATCCTAAATCATAGGATAATTTATATCTTGGATTGCTCTTAATAGCAATCCACAATCATTTACAGACGAATTTTTATATTTTTGAATTCATACTCTTGCAGACAATATTTTCTAGCTTGAAGAATTGAATAGGATTGCTCGATTGTTGCCAAGTCGCACTTATCGATCTATGTCTGTTTAGTTAATTGTCAGCTTTCTGTAAGTAGCAAACGACTTACTATATATATATCTTATTGGTTAGATCGACCCAAAAAAGTAAATTATGACGGCAATTTTGGTAATAATCTGTCTAAAGTAATACCAATTCTCAAACAATAAGGCTTGGTAGTTTATTTAGTAGTTAGTAGTTTCTTCCTTATTCCTTCTGTCTTATCTTGCTGCTGATTCCTGTAGCTGTTGAATGATCTCCTTAAGCTGTTGTTGATAGCGACCATATTCAGCCCAATTGCCTTCCCGTTGAGCTGTTTCTGCCCTTTCCAGAGCTTCTGCTGCCTGTTGGATCAGGTTATCATTTGCATCGATGGGGGTTGATGGTTGTGGTGTCTGGATCGAAGCTTCGTTCTCAAACAGTGCGTTCAAAGCTTCTTCTAAGGTGGGACGCATGACTACTTCTTTTTCATATGCCACAATTACCCTTCTCAATTCTGGTAGTTCTCCCTGTTCGGCGCGTAAATAAACTGGTTCGACATAAAGTAAAGAACCGTCAATGGGAATCACCAAGAGATCTCCGCGAATAACCCGCGATCCTTTTTGACTCCAGAGAGTTAGCTGCTGAGAAATTTCGGGATTTTGGTCGATTCGCGCCTCGATTTGAAACGGACCGTAGATTAATTTTTGTTTGGGGAATTCATATAACAACAGATTGCCGTAATTTTCGCCATCGGAACGAGCGGCCATCCAGGCAATCATATTATCTTTGTTGACGGGGGTAAAAGGCAAAATCAGCACAAATTCTTCTTTTGACTCCCCTGGCAAATTCATAATTTGATAGTAGGGTTCGACTGGCTGTTGATTGCCTTCGTAGTTTTCGGTAGCAAAACGCCATAGATCCTCCCGGTTATAGAAGACTTGGGGGTCGTTCATGTGGTATGCCAGATACATCTCGGCCTGGATTTTATACAGATCGAGGGGATAACGAAAATGCTCCCGTACCTGGGGTGGGATGGTATCTTGTCCTTGAAAGAGATTGGGAAAGATTTTGCGATAGGTAGCCAGGACTGGTTCGTTTTCGTCCACGACAAAAAACTGCATCGTGCCGTCTTTGGCATCGACTAAGACTTTAACCGAATTGCGAATATAGTTAATTCCTGGTTCGACTGGTTCGGAATAGGGAAAAAGGTCGCTGGTGGTATAGGCATCGATAATCCACTGCAATTTGCCATCGATGACTGTAATATAGGGATCGCGATCGAACTTGAGAAAGGGAGCAACATGACTGACGCGATCTTCGATCTGACGATAGTAATGGATGCGCGAATCAGCGATAAAATAGTTGGAGATCAGAATTTTTAGACTATTGAGGTCGTAGGCATAAGCTAGCTTACGTAACAAACCAGGAATCGGTACACCCCCCACACCATCGTATTTGGTAAAGGCATTTGCATTTCCCTGGGGAAAGTCGAACTCTGGGGTAGTAGTACCCGTAAAGATATAGTCTTGGGTTTCTTCCCCGTAGTAGATAGCTGGTTGTTGTACTTCCAGATCTACCTGAGATTCAGGAGGAATATTTTTAATAAACAACTCTGGTAAACCGTCAGAGGTGACTCGATTGACGGGACTCATGACCAAGCCATAACCGTGAGTATATTTGAGACGTTGATTGACCCAAGTTTTGGCTCGTTCGGGAATGCGTTCGTAGGATAATTCCCTGGGAGAAAGCATCACCTGACGATAATTGTCATCAATAGTATAGCGATCGATATCAACATCTCTAAACAAGTAGTAGGGACGAATTTCTTGCAGTTGACGATAGGTACTCAGTAGTGGTCGATAGTCCCACAAACGAACATTTTGAATCGTTCCTCGCTGTTGCTGCAAGATTTCGGCAGTCAATTGCGAAGCAACGGGATAGTTTTGGGTATTAATCTTAGCCAGGTCGTAGGCTTCTCTGGTAAATTCTAAACTGTGCTTAATGTAGGGTAATTCCTTATCGAGTTCGTTGGGTTCGACGGTAAATCGCTGTTGCAACTCTGGGTAGATACCGTTAACCAGAAACAGAATCAAGAGGTATCCCACAAGACCATAAACGGGAAGCATGGTACGACGCAGCCAGACCGCCAAAGTTAGCAAGACACCCAAAATCAATGCACCTATACCCATAACCCAATAGGAAAACAATCGAGCGTGAGTGTCGGTATATCCCGCACCCCAGACCACTCCATCGGCAGAATAAAGCAGTTCGTATCGCTTGAGCCAAAAATCTAGGGCAATAGTCACGGCGATCGCTGCTAATAACAGAATCAGATGCGTTTTTTGTTTGTCTTGGAGATTATTTTGCCACTGACGTTCTAATTTCAGTTTTTGTCCCGTCAGTCTTGTCCCCGTAAGTCTGGGTAAGACAAAATTAAAGCCAACAGTTCCCTTAAGCAGATAAACCGCGATCGCGATTAACAACCCAGAACCTAGTAAGGTAAATAACCAAGTCTGCAAACCTTCATAGAAGGGGAGTTGAAACAGATAAAATCCGATATCTTTGCCGTAAATTGGATCGACGCGGTTATAGTCCGTAGCATTAAGAAATTTTAAACTAGTCGTCCAAAATTCCGCACTGGCACTGGCAGCAGAAAGCGCGACCAGGACGATAAAAATCAAAGCGGTTAACTTAGAGACAATTTTGGTATGTGGTTCTAATTCTGTACCAGCCAGAAAACTAAAAGAGCGATCGCCAGTTAAACGCAGAGCTAACCAATAATTAAACCAGAGAAAGGAACTAAAAATGGCAAAGGTAGCCACCCAAATCCCAATTTGCCAGGTAATTTTCGTCCAAAAAACCGACTCAAAACTCACTGCTTCAAACCACCATGATTCGGTCAATAAGTGAACTAGGGTGGAAAAGAGGGTTAAACTTACTACTACTATAAGAATGAGAGTAAGGATCGCTTTCTGTCGAAGTTTCATGCTTGGTCTACAAATCTTTCTTAAATTGTGACAGAAAATTGCTGACTATTGACCAATGACTAATGACCGATTACCGTAAGGGCGAACGACCGTTCGCCTCTACCAGGATGAATGTAAAAAAATTAACAATAAATCACCCTCGAACTAGGGGAAAATTAAAGCATAGTAAATTTTTTCAATCCTATAAATGTCATATAGTAACTCAATTTCAGAAATTGATGTCAATCAGTTGGCAATGCGCCTAGCCGAAGCGGAGTCGGAAGTACAGTTAATTGATGTCCGAGAAAGAAGCGAAGTGGCGATCGCTAAAATCCCAGAATTTAAGGTCTATCCTTTGAGCGAGTTTGAACAATGGTCGGAAAAAATTTTAGTCGAGCTTCAGCCAGAAACAGAAACTATAGTTATGTGTCATCATGGAATGCGATCGGCTCAACTTTGTCATTGGCTAGCAATGAGAGGATTTAGCAACGTCCAAAATGTCATGGGAGGTATAGATGCCTATGCTTGTTTAGTTGACTCTACGATTATGCGTTACTAATTTACCTTTACAAGTTAAAACTAAAGGCTATACTTTAGCAAAAATTTTATAATTAATATAGCAAGCAGTTATACTTAATGGCATATCAATCCGATCTGAGTGTAAGGCATCAGAATATACTCAAGGCTACTATTAAGCACTATATAGCTACCGCAGAGCCAGTAGCGTCTAAGACTTTGGCGCGGGAATATAACTTTAACGTTAGTTCTGCTACCATCCGTAACATCATGGGTAGTTTAGAAGAAGCTGGTTTACTATATCAACCTCATGTATCTGCGGGAAGAGTACCGTCTGATTCTGGTTATCGCATTTATGTCGATCGTCTGATTGTTCCCAACAATAAAATTACCAAAACCATTCAAAAATCTCTGCAACAAGAACTACAGGTGGCCAGAGCTAGCTTTGAAGCTTTGTTACAGCGATCGGCTAAAATTTTGGCAGCTTTAAGTGGTTATATCGCTCTGATCACTTTTCCTCGAAATCTGAATAGTACAGTGCGCCATTTACAATTGGTGCGGGTGGCGACTAGTCAAGTCATGCTAATTGTAGTTACAGATTCTTTGCAAACCCAATCGATTTTAATGGAATCTCCTTTGTCTAGTGATGAGGTAGAGGAGTCAATGATTGAAAGTGAATTACAGATTTTATCTAATTTTCTCGATCGCCAATTAAAGGGACGCTCGATAAGAGAAATTGCCACTTTAGATTGGGCAGAAATCAATCGCGAATTTGCTCAATATACCGACTTTTTTAGTATTTTATTAGATCGCTTTAAGCTAGCTTTTCAAGCCAATAATTCAAGCCCGATTTTGATTCACGGGGTAGCTGAATTTTTGCGTCATCCAGAATTTTCTCAACTGCAACAGGTACAAACTCTTTTATCTTTATTAGAACAACCAGAACAGTTACTACCTGTAATTTTTACTTTTCCCGAAGTTGAAGACTCTCTCAAACGAATAAATATTAAAATTGGTGAAGAGAATCATTTAGAACCGATGCAAACTTGCACTCTGATCTCGGCTAATTATTATCAGGATGATACTCCTGTCGGTAGTGTGGGAATTCTCGGCCCAAAAAGAATGCTCTATGAAAATGCGATCGCTCTAGTAGAAAACACCGCCGACTATCTTTCTAATTCTTGGCAAGTTTAATTAAATTCAACCAAAATATCGTACCATAATTCCCATTTTTCATTAGATATCAAAGGCACAGTAAAAAAGTCTTTGATAAGCAAAATCTATTTTAGAAAAAAACCTTAGCTAATCTTCTCTTTGCCCTAAGAAATTTAGGAGAATGGGGAAATCAATCGTAGTATGTCTTTTATATCGTTTTACTTTTTGGTTGAGACAGATAATACTAAAATCCTGTTTACACAGAATAGTTATCGGTTAAATCGTTAAACCCTGTAGAGACGTAATATATTACGTCTCTACGCTCAATTGCGCCTCTACAATCTTTCTATTTTTTTTCGTATTTTCGGACAGGTCTATTAATTATTTCAATTATTCCTTACTCCTTACTTCATCTATCTTAATAGAACTACATATTGCGGTAAAACTAAGATGGTTTGAAAATAATCTATCTTAAGTCTTAAGTAAATCGACAAAAAATTTTTAACTTATCTATAATAAGAGTTATTTGTTAGCATTTCAAAACCAAGATTTTGAGTAAAAGATTGCCCCTCAGACAGATGTATTCCCTACACAATTGTAAGTATATTATTTAGTGCAAACTAATAGAAATTTTATATTTTCTATCTTTGCTCGAAAGGCTGTGTAGAACTAGCCAGAAACTTCTCAAGAGGAATTAAGGAGTAATCAATGGATAACAATCATTTTTATAAACGCGCTGCTGGACTATTTTATAGTCGCGACGAAGCAGAAGCAGCAGTACACGCTCTCAAAGACGCAGGCTACGATATGGATCGCGTATCCGTAATTGCCAGAGATGCCGATAACATAGGCGGACACGAGACTACCGAGGAAGTCGGCAACAAAGCTGATGAAGGTGCTGCAACGGGTGCTGTGACAGGTGGAGCATTAGGCGGTATTACTGGATTATTAGTAGGTTTGGGTGCCTTAGCTATCCCTGGTATCGGCCCGATCTTGCTAGCTGGTGCCGAAGCAACCGCGATCGCTACTACCCTCGCTGGTGCTGGTATTGGTGCTGCTGCGGGCGGTTTGATTGGTGCCTTGATTGGTTTGGGAATTCCGGAAGAAAAAGCCAAAATATATCACGATCGCGTCCAAGGCGGTAGTTTTCTGGTAATTGTTAATGGTACGGCAGCAGAAATTGCTCGTGCAGAGTCAATCATGCAGCAACATGGCGTAGAAGAATTTGGTATTTATGACGTTCCAGGTGCCAAAGCTACTACCGTTGCTGATGTGGATGAAGATATCAGAACTAGAACCGACATCGCTGATGACGAAAAAATCAGACTATACGAAGAACGTTTGATGGTCAACAAACAGCGAGCCAAAGCTGGAGAAGTAGCAATTGGTAAAAAAGTCGAAACCGAAACAGCAACCGTTGCCGTACCTGTAGAAAGAGAACGTATCGTTATCGAACGCAACGATGCTAACGTCGGAACAGTAGTTACTCCTGGTGCTACTGATTTTACCGAGGGTGCGGTGGCAGAAGTCGAAGTATACGAAGAAACTGCCGAGATCAAGAAGCAAGCTTTTGTCCGTGAAGAAGTAAGCGTCCGCAAAGAAGTAGAGACTGAAACCGTAGAGGCTAGCGAAACCGTTCGTCGCGAAGAATTAGAGATAGATGCAGACGGCGATGTAATCCAACGCTAGTTTCATTGAGTACCAGATATATGGAATGCGTCTCGAACGTATTCCCTCAGACCTATTACTTTTTTTATTACTAACTATCGAGTTGATGGTAATGCGATCGCCATAGTTAATCAAATTAAATAAGCAAGAGACAAGAACAAGATTATGAATAAATTAACAATATTTCTTTTAGGTAGTACCTTACTTTTCGGAGCAGTAGGTTGCGATACAGCCAGAACTAGTGCTGACGCTCCTGACTCGGTAGACGAAACCGTAGAAGAACCCGCACAGGTAGAAGAAACTTTAGAAGATGCACAGAGCGAGATTCGTCAAGAGCAGTTAAGTTCTGATATTCGTGCTAGAGAACAACGTAATGATGTCCTGGGCGAACAAGAGGAAAGAGATGATTCTGACCTAGAAAGCGAAATTAGAGCTAAATTGGAAGCCAACATTCCTCGTTCTAAATTGACTGTTGATGCAGAAGATGGGAATGTAACGATCGTGGGAACCGTTCCTGGCGAGAAAGAATATTCAACTATCGAGCCTTTAGCACAAGAAATTACAGGTGTTAATAGCGTGGATATCGAACAGGTTGAAATTGTTCCCGCTGGCGAATCATAACTAGTTCTAGTTTTTAAAACAGTAAATTCAATTGTTTGGCGATCGCAAACATAGCCGTACAAAGTTGTATTAGGACAAGTTCATTTGATTGCTTTGGGGTAATGAGTAATTGTAGGGGGCGGTTCGCTTATCTAGTAGCGTCTCCGAAGGAGATACCGCCCGTACTAATGAGTAATAAGTGTCCTAATGTAATACCATTTCTCATTAATAGCTAGATAGATCGTCTTGAAAAAATGTAGGTTGGGGAGCCACTGCGTTGCGGAGGGGCTGTGGGCGGAACCTGCGTCCGCCCTTCATAAGCCCCGTGAGGTTTCCGACCTTGTAGCAAGTGGCGTTTGAGGTACGAAACCCAACATCCATAAGCTTTTGTTGGGTTGCGCGTGCTTGTTTAACCCAACCTACTGGCGTGGCAAGCTTAATTTGAGGCATTAGATTTGTCTCTCGCAAAGGCAAGGACATGGCTTTTGAGGTTCCCTCAACAGCGCGGTTGGACGGGGCTTACAAGGGCGCGACGCAGGTTCGCGCCTCAGCCCCTCATCTGCGCCCTCAGGTGGCGCATCCCCCGCGCTCAAAAGTTTAAATTGTCCGCGCAAAGGCGCAAAGAGAGTTATTTGTTTGGCGTTGTTCAGTTGAATTTATTGCACTATTTTAGGCTTGCCACGCTACTAGACGCGCTCTTTTGGGTGGGCGTTGCCGCACTACTATCGCTTTTTGAATAAAAAAAGCAAAGCAGAAAATACTACTTTGCGTCAAATCACAATATTTAGGTTTTGCCGAAGGAAGTAAGAACTAATAGCGTTCGACGATGATTATCGTCCCATACCTACATAACGTATACCAGCAGCTTCTACTTTTTCACGCTCTAAAAAGTTACGTCCGTCAATAATCAAAGGATTGTTCATCAACTTAGACATTTTAGAGAAATCTAGCTCCAGAAATTCCTTCCAGTCCGTTACTAAAACCAGAGCATCACAAGCATCTGCCAACATTTCGGCATTAGTTTCAATGATCACATTGGATAAACCATGACTCAAGCCAGATTGAGAAACGATCGGATCGTATGCCTTAACTCTAGCACCGAGACGGTTGAGTTGTTCGATCAGGTCTAATGCTGGGGCATCTCTCATATCATCAGTGTCTGGCTTAAAGGTTAAACCCAATAAACCAACAGTTTTACCCTTAAGAATTTTTAGCTCGTTTTGCAGCTTCTCCAAGGCGAGTAAACGCTGACGCTGATTAACATTAATTGCTGCTTTTAGTAATTCGGTTTCGTAACCGTAGTCATCGGCAGTATGTACCAAAGCGGAAACATCTTTGGGGAAACAAGAACCACCCCAGCCAATACCAGCCTGTAAGAATTTGCCACCAATACGGGAGTCTAAACCAATACCCGCAGCTACTTGCGTTACATCTGCACCGACGCGATCGCAAATATTTGCTACTTCATTAATAAAGCTGATTTTGGTCGCCAGAAACGAGTTGGCCGCGTATTTAATCATTTCCGCCGAGCTTAGATCGGTGACGACTACTGGTACGGGAGGCAGGGAGTTATCATCGGCAAATTTTCTCTCCACGAGAGGTTGATAAAGTTCCTGCATCATCGCAATCGCTTTGTCGCTGTTGCCACCTAGTACAATGCGATCGGGATTAAAAGTGTCGTATACCGCCGAACCTTCGCGTAAAAATTCAGGGTTACTGACTACATCAAAAACTGGCTCGACATTACTACCAGATTCTTTGTTACCGTCTAAGACAATCATTCTGACCCAATCCCCAGAACCGATCGGAACGGTAGATTTGTTAACAATTACTTTATATTCATCTTTTAAGTGTGTTCCGATACCACGAGCCACTGCTTCTACATAACGGGTATCACTTTCTCCTGTAGGCAATGGAGGAGTACCTACTGCAATATATAAAATTTCTCCATGATCTACGCCCTTTGCTAAATCAGAGGTAAAAGTCAATCTTCCAGATTCAGCCGAAGATTTCATCAGTTCGGACAAGCCTGGTTCATAAATAGGAGATTGTCCCGACTGCATCAGCTTGACTTTCTTTTCGTTGTTATCAACACAGATAACATCGTGTCCGATATGAGATAGACACACACCTGTTACCAACCCGACATATCCAGTACCAATAACGCAAACACGCATAAAACTACTTAACCTCTTGTATTGTTTGTTGTCTTGTTTGTGAATTGCCTGAATTTACGACTCAAGCAAATCAAAATAACATCACATCGATATCTTCTGTTTCTCTTTGTTTAGGATTGTTGTTCTTCAAGACGAGAACGAAAATCATCTATGGTTAGTTTTAAACCTTGTTCCAGACTAATTGTTGGTTCCCAACCCAATAAATTTTTCGCCTTGGTAATATCAGGTTGTCTTTGTTTGGGGTCGTCTGATGGCAATGGCCTAAAAGTTAATTCTGCATCAGGATTGACCATTTTTTGAATGGTTTCGGCAAGTTGTAAAATTGTATATTCTCCAGGGTTACCAATGTTGATCGGGCCAATATGGTCGCCATTCATCAATCGCATCATCCCCTCGACCAGATCGGAAACGTAACAAAAACTACGAGTTTGCGAACCATCACCGTAAACTGTTAAAGGTATGCCTTTGAGAGCTTGAACGATAAAGTTACTGACTACACGACCGTCATTTTCAAACATTCTTGGGCCATAGGTATTGAAAATTCGCATCACGCGAATATCAACGTTATTTTGTCGATGATAATCAAAGGCTAGTGTCTCGGCAACTCGTTTTCCTTCGTCGTAACAACTACGAATACCAGTGCAGTTGACGTTACCGCGATACTCTTCTGGTTGAGGGTGTACATCGGGATCGCCATATACCTCTGAAGTAGAAGCCAGTAAAAATCTAGCTTTAACTCTTTTGGCTAATCCTAGCATATTAAGCGTTCCCATGACGTTAGTTTTAATCGTCTTGACGGGATTATACTGATAGTGGACTGGAGATGCAGGACAGGCAAGATGATAAATTTGATCTACTTCTAAGCGAATTGGCTCAGTAATATCGTGTCGAATTACTTCAAAGTAAGGGTTATCCATCCAGTGGAGAATGTTGCGCTTGTGACCAGTAAAAAAGTTGTCCAAACATACAACCTCGTGACCCTGTTTCATCAAGCGATCGATCAGATGGGACCCAATAAAACCAGCACCGCCAGTTACTAATATTCTCATGTAATTGGATTTGTCGTTTAAATATATTCAGACTCAATCTTAAACCAACCTTGCCAGGTTTGCGATAGTCGCTTGCTTTACAAAGTCGATAAAAAGTATGTTTCAGCCAATACTCTTAATTATAAATACTGATAAATAGTATTTCTTTGTCGAGGGGGACGATTTAAACTAGCGATCGCTTGCTGTAATGTTGCGACAGACATACAAGTGCCTCCTCGCGCCCCTGCCATCGTAGTAATGTGTTCCTCCATTAATGTGCCTCCAATATCGTTACAACCGCCCTGGAGAGCTTGCTTTGCTCCTTCTAATCCGATTTTGACCCAGCTTGGTTGATGATTAGCAATCCAGTTTCCCAGAAAAATTCGCGACACGGCTGTCAAATGCAATACATCTGCTAAATTTGGTTGATCTCGTCCCACGCGCTGACGGATCGGCGCGGGTGCTTCTTGTCCGACAAAAGGTAGAATAATAAACTCGGTAATTTTAGCAGGGTAGTTATTGGTAATAGCGATTTGTTGGAGCGATCGCAATTTGTCTAGGTGTTCTATTTGTTGCTGGGGAGTTTCTACATGACCTGCGAGCATGGTACTGGTAGTAGGAATGCCCAAACGGTGAGCTAAGCTAATAATTTCTAACCAGGTAGCAGTATTAATTTTTTCGGGGCAGATAATCTTCCTGACGCGATCGTCGAGAATTTCGGCTGCCGTACCTGGCATCGAGCCTAATCCCGCATCTTTGAGAGATAATAAGACTTTTTCATAGCTAATGCCGTCTTCTCTCGCAATAAACTGGATTTCTTGCGGAGAAAAGGCGTGGAGATGCAAATTGGGAAAATGCGATTTAATATTTTTAATTAAATTTAGATAGTAATTTAAAGAAGTACGATCGAGTTTTGCCTCGGGGTTCAAACCACCCTGCATACAAATTTCCGTCGCCCCAATTTTGACGGCTTCCTCTGCTTTGGCGATAATTTGCGAACTATTCAGCCAAAAAGATCCCTCTGCACCCGCATCCCGCCGAAAAGCACAAAAACTACAGTGTTGCTCGCAGATATTAGTAAAGTTAATATTGCGGTTAATTACATAAGTAACGACATCTCCTACCTGTTTTTTTCTCAGACGATCTGCTGTTTGGGCGATCGCACTTTTGGCTCTAGGATCTTGTTGCTGAATTAACTCAATTCCCTCTGCTAGCGAAATATCTGTTCCTGTTTCTGCCTTGTCTAAAATCCTCGTAACTATACCTGCATCCTGAGCTTGATGAATCACTTGTTTATCTAAAATAAAATTGAAAATATTTTTGGCTTATAGTATCTGATTATATTGGAAATATGGGTATGTATAGATTTGCTCCTGCTGCTGCTGAAGAATCAATTGTCTTTGGTGCTGCTAAAGCTGGATATTCAGAAGCATCAGTTAAACAGTGGCTTGAGTTTATGGACGCTCAGAAGATCGACCGTGTTTGTTGCTTGTTAGAGCCAAAAACTGTAAATCGCTACAAACTAGATTTATTAACAGCGTATCGGCAGAAATTCGGGCGAGAAAAAGTATTATGGCAGCCAGAGATCCCCGATTTCTCAATTCCTAATTCTGCAATTTTAATTGAAAATATTATCCCTTTTTTAATTTCTGCCGAACAAAATCGACAAAAAGTTGTAGCTCATTGTTCTCATGGTATTGGACGCACGGGAATCGTTTTAGCTGCTTGGTTGGTCAGTAGACGAAGACTATCTAATCAGCAGGCTTTGTATGCTGTCAGACAACAGAAAAGACTACCTCAAGAAGCGATAATTGCAGCTTTGCTCTTTGGCAAAAATCCTTTTTATATCCAACAAAAATTAGATCGGCTGTTAAATGATTGTCGCCATGCCTTTCAATAGAAGAGAAAAGCGATTAATATCAGTATGTCCTGTGTTGGGTTTCATCCTTCAACCCAACCTACTGGACTGACACAGCTTGCAATAGTGCAATAAACGAGGGGAAAAACCAAGACTATCTGCTGCATCTCAAAAACTCAAGAGTATCGATCCAGTAGACAAATCATCTGTGTTCATCCGTGTTCATCTGTGGACTCTTCTAATGCAACATTTAAGGCGTGTCAGTCCACTTGTATTGAAATTTTTAGTGATGAAGATCTTTTTCAAGAGCCAAATAACTAGCGATCGCATCCAATTAATTTTGTTTGGCTCTTTGCAATACATAAGCACTAACATTTTTAAATAGTTTTCTTACCTGAGTTATCAGAAAAGCGATCGCTTTTCTGGTAACTTTATTGCCAATTTTCTTCCGCTCTTTGCAATACATAAGCACTAACATCAGCTATTTCTTCAGGAGTTAGTTTGTCACCGTAAGCTGACATAATCCCTTTGCCATTGGTAACAAGAGAGACAACTGCCTCTTGAGTATCTGCTTTATTTCGATGCAAAGCTCTCAACTTCAGATTTTTACCCCGTCGCACGATATTACCTCCGTTGACATGACAACCAGCACAATTAGCTTTAAATACTTTCGCACCGTTATCTAAATCAGTAACTGTATTGGCTAAAGCGGGAGTATTCAAAACCAATAACAGCAGAAAAGCAATGAGACTTGTAGCCAAACTGCGAAGTGCAAAATTAATTAATTTTGACAAAATAGTTTTCTCCTTTAATTGCCATAAGTTTCTCATGTCTTGAACGAGCATAAATTATCATCCAGTCAAAAATCGCTTTTCTCGATGTATCCCCGCACATCGTTGAGGTCGATATAACGATCCGTAGCATTACGCAATTCTCTGGCGATCATACCTTCGGTAGATACTACGGTGATATGAGTGTTTTTTGAGCGTAGCAGTTCGATCGCCCGTTCAAAATCCCCATCTCCACTAAAGAGAATAACGCGATCGTATTGTTCGACGGTGTTAAACATATCGACTACAATCTCTATATCTAGGTTAGCTTTTTGAGAATAGCGACCCGAAGCATCATCGTAATATTCTTTGAGGATTTTGGTTCTAACGGTGTAGCCCAAACTAATTAAAGCATCTCTAAAGCCTCTTTGATCCTGAGCGTCTTTTAATCCCGTGTACCAAAAGGCATTGATTAAAACTACGGTGGGATCTTTGGTAAAGTACTCTAACACTCGTCTGGGATCGAAAAACCAACCATTTTTTTGTTGAGCATAGAACATATTGTTGCCGTCTACGAATATGGACAGACGGTCTCTCACGTATTTGCTATGAGATTCCATATAATTTTTTCCTATAAAAGCTTAAATATATTGATGGCAACTCCTATTTAGAGGAGTCTTCGTATCAGAGCGCGTTTCTCAAGCGATCGCCAAATCCCCAAGAATAGATCTCGCTTTTAAAGCGAATTAGTTCTAACTGACTCCAAGTCAGCAGCGCGAGTAACTACCATGACGAAGTGTTCCGCCAGAGCACATCTAATGAATAAACCCTTACAAAATGACTATGACCAAATATTTTGAATATAAGATTGGACGATAAGCATCAATTTATATGGGAAAGACCCGAATAAAATTTAATTTAGGTATATTTCATATATTTACCAGTTTAGGACAAAAAAAACCCCGATAACAATTTAATTTAGTAAAGCAAAATTTTTTTACATATTCTGCTATAACCTAACGAACAAAAAGTAAATTTCTTGGCAATCAATTGGAGTAATCTTATTAGATCTAACAAGAAAAAGTGGTAATAGAGTCTTCTTAAAGAGCGATCGCACTTCAATCAATAAATTATAGAAAGTCTAGTTTTTTGAAATGTTATTGATAGTTAAATCGTACAAGCGATCGCTTCTGTATCTTCTTCAAAACAAACATAATTAAGACAGTGAGGATTTTCTCTGAGTAATTTTGCCAGTAGCCAGCCCGCGATCGTCCAGGTTTGAAATTTGCGGGAGGACTTACCAATTAAGCGTCCATTTTTGCCATCGTAGTATTCGGGCCATTCATCGTTCATCAGGCGAATTTCGGCGATCGCCATCCCTCGATCTGCTAGGTCTTCCCGTCCCATTTTTTGGCAAGCAGCCATCATCATCCACAGTAATACGGGCCAACTACCGCCATTGTGATAAGACCAAGGAGTATTTTTAGGATCGCAGCCAGTGATGATTCTCCAGGTCAGCCCCTCTATGGCTGGATAGCAAAGCTTCATCGGCATTTTGCCCACTAGATCTGACCAACGATGCTCGATCAGAGTTAAGATGTCCTCAGATTGGGTTTGGGTAGTCAAAGTCCCCATAATTGCCATGAGATTTCCCAAGGCAAAAAAGCGAAAATCCATTTTTCCAGGGCCGAGATTTCCTGCTAGGTAGCCTCCGCGATCGGGCATCCATTCGGTTAACCAGTAGGGAATTGAGTCGGGATAGATATTAAATTTATTAACTATCGACTCGCCAAACTGTTCTGCCTGGTAACGGTGAATTTCGTTGAGTTGTTTTAGATCGAGCCAATAATAACTTCGCAGGTGAAAAATTAAACTACCCAGACGACTATTAATCTCATCGACCAAAACCTGTCCTGCTTCATTTCTCACCAACATCTCCCGTGCAGAACGCAAAGCCAGATAAAATAGAGACTGTATTTCCAAAGGATGTCCGCTTAATCCCATGGGACGGTCGATCATACACGCGCCATCGGGAACGAGTAGAGTCGGGGTCATCTCAAATTGAGGGCCCAAGCAGATTTCTAAAATAAATGTCAGTGCCTCTTGAAAACTATTGCTTTTGGCTAGGGCTTCGTCTCCTGTGGCTTTGACATAAGCCCTTAACAAAATAATCCACCACAAACAAGAGTCAATAGGAGTAACGCGACCAATAGCCTTATCGCCAAAGTCTGCATGAAGATATTGACGGCTTTTTCCCTGAGATTCAACTTTAAAGCTGGCTGGCATTAAGCCCGTTGGTGGTTCGTAGCAATCAACTCGTCTTTTTTGCTTTTGCAAGCCCACAGTTTCAATCAAAAAATTGTAAACAATTTCGGTTTTGCCCTGAATCAAAAATACCAAGGCTGCGGGAATGAAATCGCGAATAAAACACTGATCGTAGTTGAGGGCTTCTCTTTCCGAATCTTTTGCTGCTAATGTTCCTACCGCTTTATCATGATAATAGATAATCGATTCTTCTAGAAGCCGATTTGCCTGTTGCTCGATAGTTTCTTTGGCGATTAAGACCATAATCAAAAAATATTAAAATTAAACTAAGTAGGAACTGAAAGTAAATATTTTGATTCAATAACTCAAATAATTAATTTATATTGAGAAATATGAATCTATCTTGAGAAGATTATCAATAATGAGTGGGGATTTATATGCGATCCTATCTTGATATTTAGCTTTTTTTAAGGCATAAGTGATTAAACTTTTAAATCAATCGGATAAATCTTGGAAAATTACTAAATTTTGCCAAAATCTAAGAGCTTTTGTTGAGATCGTTAATAAATTAACTAAAGTAATCCTAAATAGAAAAAATAATGCAACAAATAGTTTGGAGGATAGGTAATGCCAAATTACTCTCAGATTATTTTTATCTGTCGCAAACATTTATTGATTTAGAATAACTTGAATCGAAATAGAGCAAAATAAATATAGTAATTACTAAGCAGTACCAGTAATCACCAGTAATCATTAGGAGTTAATTAGATAGTGGTAGTCCAAGCAGATAAAGTTGAAGTTAGCGATCGCTACGAGTCCAAAACTCAGTCAATTGCTAGAGAACTGATTAAAAGCACCAGAGACAAAAGCAATATCTTTAGTCGAATGCGCGACCAAATGCGCTGGGATGATAAGATACTGGACTGGACGATGGCTAACCCAGGATTACGAGTACAAATGTTCCGCTTTATCGATACAATTCCCGCTCTTCAGAGTAAAACGGAAATAGCCAACCACTTTCAGCAATATATGAGTGCCGAAGCGGTGGAGTTACCTGGCGCACTCAAAAGCACGATTAACTTTAGCGATCCCGATTCTTTTCCTGCCCAAACCGCAGCAGCAACGATTACTAAAGCAGTAGAAACCCTAGCTTATAAGTATATTGCGGGAGAAAATATTGATGAGGTGATGAAAACGATCGCCCGTCTGCGTAAAGATGGTATGACCTATACGATCGATCTTTTAGGCGAGGCGGTAATTACCGAAACCGAAGCCGAAGCGTATTTGCAACGCTATATAGATTTAATCGAGCAACTAGCGCAACAGGCTCAAGGTTGGAAACGACAAGAAGGTATCGATCTAGCTGCTGGCGAAGAATTGTCCCAGGTACAGGTATCGGTGAAGCTGACTGCGTTTTATTCCCAGTTCGATCCTTTAGATCCTGCGGGGAGTAAAGAACGAGTTTGCGATCGCATCAGAGTTTTGTTGCGTAAAGCAGCCGAATTGGGTGCAGCGATCCATTTTGACATGGAACAATATCGCTATAAGGATCTGACGCTGCAAATTCTCAAAGAGTTGCTCATGGAGTCAGAATTCCGCACCCGCACTGATTTGGGGATGACTTTGCAAGCTTATCTGAGAGATTCCTATCGAGACTTGCAAGACTTAATTGCCTGGGCAAAAGAACGAGGACATCCTCTCACTGTCAGGCTAGTTAAAGGGGCGTATTGGGATCAAGAAACGATCGCCTCAGAACAAAAACATTGGCAACAGCCAGTATACAACCAAAAAGCAGCCACAGATCTTAATTTCGAGCGCATGACTCAGTTGTTGCTAGAAAACCACGAACATCTTTATGGCGCAATTGGCAGTCACAACGTTCGTTCCCAGGCTCTAGCTTGTGCGATCGCCGAAACCCTGAAGATTCCTCCCCGTCGCTTTGAGATGCAGGTGCTATACGGCATGGGAGATAAATTAGCCCAGGCCTTAGTAAAACGGGGACATCGGGTGAGGGTTTATTCCCCCTACGGTCAATTACTGCCAGGGATGGCGTATTTAATTCGGAGATTATTGGAGAATACGGCAAATAGTTCTTTTCTAAGGCAAAATCAGGAAAACAAACCTATAGAAGAATTAATCGCACCACCAGTTGCAGAAACAAAAAGCGAGGAAGAAGAAGCAAGGAAATTTGACGCGCCAGAGAAAAGCGATCGCCCAAAATATATACCTGCTGCGGATAGTGATTATGCGGATAGGGAAAAAAGAATTAAAGCCGAACAAGCACTAAAAGAAGTAAAACAAAATTTAGGTAAAACCTATTTACCTCTAATCGATGGCGAATATGTCGAAACCGATAACTACATAGACTCGGTTAACCCCTCTAGAGAAACCGAGTTAGTGGGTAAGGTAGGGCAAATCTCGATAGAACAGGCAGAACAAGCCATAAATGCTGCTAAAGCTGCTTTTGAAGCTTGGAAAAATACCCCTGCCAGCCAAAGGGCAGATATCTTGCGTAAAGCTGCCGATTTGATGGAACAACGGCGACACGAATTAAATGCCTGGATCTGTTTAGAGGTAGGTAAAATTATTCCCCAGGCTGATGGAGAAGTTTCCGAGGCGATCGATTTTTGTCGCTACTACGCCTCGGAGATGGAAAGACTGGCTACAGGAGTAAATTACGACCTAGCAGGAGAAAACAACCGTTACTTCTATCAACCCAAAGGGATCGCGGTAGTCATTTCCCCCTGGAACTTTCCCATGGCGATCGCTACTGGCATGACTGTTGCTGCGTTGGTAACGGGTAACTGTACTCTCTTAAAGCCTGCTGCCACATCTTCGGTAATTGCTGCCAAGATCGGCGAAATTTTAGTTGAGGCGGGCATACCTAAAGGGGTATTCCAATATGTACCTGGGAAGGGTTCGGAAGTTGGTACGTATCTAGTCGAACACAAAGATACTCACGTCATTGCCTTTACTGGTTCGAGAGAAGTCGGCTGCCGTATCTATGCCGAAGCGGCCAAACTACAGCCAGGACAAAAACACCTCAAACGAGTGATTGCCGAAATGGGGGGAAAAAACGCGATTATTGTCGATGAAAGTGCCGACTTAGACCAAGCTGTGGTGGGAGTAGTACAGTCCGCTTTTGGCTATAGCGGTCAAAAGTGTTCTGCCTGTTCGCGGGTAATTGTCTTGTCAACTATTTATGATACTTTCCTCGAAAGACTAATCGAAGCAACCAAATCTCTAAATGTAGGTGTAGCAGACGATCCTGGTATGCAGATGGGGCCGGTTATTGACTCCAATGCCCGCGATCGCATTTTAGAATACATCGAGCAAGGCAAACAACAAAGCGAACTAGTTCTAGAAATGCCTAAGCCTGAAGGTGGTTATTATATTCCCCCCACCATCTTTGCTGGAGTTGAGCAAGAACATACTATGGCCCAAGAAGAAATTTTTGGTCCCGTCTTAGCAGTAATCAAAGTCAATGACTTCAACTCAGCCCTAGCTATTGCCAACGGCACGGATTATGCCCTGACTGGTGGCTTATATTCCCGTACTCCCAGCCATATAGAACGAGCATCGAGAGAGTTTGAGGTAGGCAACTTATACATCAACCGCAACATAACTGGTGCGATCGTCGCTCGTCAACCCTTTGGCGGTTTTAAACTCTCTGGAGTCGGCTCAAAAGCAGGAGGCCCAGATTATCTACTACAGTTTCTCGATCCCCGCGTAGTAACAGAAAACATTCAACGCCAGGGCTTTGCTCCCATTGAAGGTAATGAATAAGGAATAAGGAACAAGGAATAAGGAACAAGGAATAAGGAGCAAGGAATAAGGAGCAAGGAACAAGGAGCAAGGAACAAGGAAGTACAAGTAACTCCGAACTCCGAATTCCGAACTCCCAACTCCCAATTCCTACCTCTTGTTCTGGGTGTTCCTTGCTCCCTGTCCTCTCTCTTGGTAAGCGTTGCCTTTGGTCTGACGGCGACGGGGAGGCTCGTTACCATTGCCTGGATTTGTGGTATGTTGCTGCGAAACTAAGCCTTTAAGCAAATAAAGTAGATGACCTTCTAACTGTTGGGAAAGCCTGATCGGTAAACCTTCTGGTGCAATATTGATATCTCTTTGGGGGAAGGGGATATCTATTTGCTGTTCGCGAAAAATTTCTTCGATGCGAAAATAAAGCTCGCTTTTGATCGGGGCTTGACGACTAGGTTCGGAAGTCCAAATTAACAATTCAAAGTTGAGAGAACTATCGCCAAATTCGGTAAAAAATACTTGGGGAGGAGGATTTCTCAGGACTTCTAAATGTTCTTCTGCTGCTTGTAAAAGTGAGGATTTGACCTTAGCCACGTCCGAACCATATGCCACTCCAACAGGTAAATGCAAACGAGAAACACTACGACGATGATTCCAGTTAATTACTTCTTCACTGAGAAGACGAGAATTAGGCACAATAATCGAAATACGGTCTAAAGTCTTCAAAACTATACTACGAGTTCCAACTTCTTCGACTACCCCTAGATGAGTGCCGACTTGAATAAAGTCTCCAACTTGAATCGAACGTTCAAACAGCAAGACAACGCCACTAGCAAAGTTGCGGGCAATATCTTGCAAACCAATACCAATACCAACACCCAAAGCACTACCAATTAATGCTAAAGAACTGAGGTTTAAACCATAAGCCTGAAGCAAAATAATAGTAGCCAAACAAATCAAGCCGTATTTGGTAATAATTGAGATAATTTCCTGCGAACCTCTAGTCATTCTAGTGACTTGTAAAATTTTGGTACGCAGTAAATTGGCTATGTAATTGCTACCAATAATACAAGCGATTAACAAGCCAACAAAAATCAATAGCTCCAGAATCGAAAAGTCGTCGCCACCAAAGTTGAGGATTGATTTGTTGAAGGTGATAAATACCGCACTATAGATTAAATACAACCACTGTCTCGTCCAAGGAAAAAGACGAAAAATTATCAAAATTATGAAGATCCAGAGGCCGAATTTGGCAAAGCCTAATTTAAGCCGAAATAGAGTAGTGAGGTTAGAAGGTTGCGAGCCAGTATTACTGGGTAATCCTGGAATAACTCTTTGAATTGCCCTTCTGAAAGGATAGGTTTGAAGCTGATCTAGAAGTCTCGTCCCTAGCCAAGCTAATAATAATAAAACAGCACTGATGATTATCTGACGCTGAATGTAAGCCGAACTTCTTTCCCGTTTGGCAAGAGCGATCGCCGTCTCGATTTCGCGTTTGAGATCGATTGCTGTTTCGCGATTGGACTTTTTACCGATAGTATCTTCTTGGGTAATGGTAAACAGATAGCGTCGGTCTTGTAAAACCGTAGTTTCTGATAATCTAGATAAATCGTCCCGAGAAACTTTTTCAAAACCCAAATATAGTACGGGAAGTCGATCTTGTTCTTCGATTATTACCTCTGTAAAGTTGCTGCTTTTAATTGCTTCTAACAATTCTTTCTCGATAACATCTGCCCTCTCTCCCGCCGAATTGCCACCAACTTTCCCCACAGAAAATATTTCTCTACCATCAATAACTACGGGGGCTTTGGGTATGTTGGGGTCTGTATAAATATTGAGGTCTTCAAATTTAAGGTCGTAAGTGAAAGGATTAAAATCTGATTGGGTTAGTCCTGGGTTAGCATTTGTCACGATAATCATTAGGACGGTAATTATTGCCAGGAATAGTTTGGAGAGTTTGTTGCACCACATCGATTCAAATATGTTTTTAAAGTATGTTTTGCTTATTGGGTAGGCTCGAACTACAGCTTTAATTATGTTAGTATTGCGCAAGTCTGTGGGTAAAGTATTTTTAATTGCCGAAGTTGGTGCTTAGCTGATTTCTTTGTTTTCGTAATGCACTCTGGTTCCGGCCCACTGTAGTTTTTCTCTGAGAGTCTGGTAAAAAGAATAACTTTCCCGCAAAATAATAAAGTGAGACTGACAGTTGGCCATTTTGATCTTAATTCTTTGACCAGGCCAAATCTTTGTCCCCAAGGCTCCATCTGTCCAGAGCTTAGTATTTACTTCGTAGTCTCGCAGCGGACAGATACTAACCACACTACCAGGAGGCAAAACTAAGGGACGACCAGAAAGGCTGAGAGGACAAATTGGCGTAACGGCGATCGCCCACATTCCAGGATGTAGTATCGGCCCACTAGCAGAAACTGTATAACCAGTAGAGCCTGTGGGAGTAGAGACGAGCAAGCCATCACCACTGTATTGGTCGATCAACTGTCCGTCTGCTTCCAATTCTAAAACCGAGGTAGGCATCCGATCGATACTGGCAGGCTTGATACACATTTCATTGAGACAATAAAATTTGTCTCCTACTGGTTGTAGTCGGGTAGGTTCTCCCTCGTATAATTGCGCCTGGAGCATCATTCGCTTTTGAACTGCATAGTGGTCTGAGTGTAATCGTTCCCAAATTGCTTGGGTATCTTGAAACAATTCAAAAGGCTCGGTCAAAAAGCCCAGATGTCCCCCAACGTTAACTGCTAACATAGGGATACCCGAAGGAGCTAAACTTCTGGCTGCTGCCAAAACAGTACCATCTCCACCCAAAACCACTGCTAAATCGATTTTTTCGGCTCCAGAGGCTAAAAATACGGGATAGGGATTGTCTTTAAAGCCACTAGGGCCGATTAAAACCTGACATTGAAGGGCTTCTAGCTCTTGGGCGCACCTTTGAGCCCACTGTTGACTATTTTTATCTCCTGCTTTGTAGGCAATGATTGCGCGTTTTAATTCCACTATGTTTTTGAGACAGACAATAATGATTAATTCTTTTTCATCCTACAAAAACCTAGTTATATTCTTGGAGAATTTTATAGTTTTTTGTAATTTAGGATTAATATTTCCTCATTCCTCTTATCATTTTTTCAAATATAAGTTAAAATTCGGCCAACTACTTTATCGTTCGTAATGGAGATCGTTATATGTCCGCTCTTCCTCAACCCGATTTTTTGACTCAATACTATTCTCCAAAACCGCAATTTTTAGACAATAGCGATCGCAATCGAGCGGTTATCAACCCCGCTCCACCTCAAGTTAAAAGAGTAGTTAAGAATCGTAATTTTCCTCAACAAAATCGACTACCACAAAATCTAAAGCTATTATTAGTACTACAAAAAAGCTCTTTTAGCTTGGCTTTGGCTTTGATGTTATCGAGTATTGGTTTGTATATTTCCACCGTCCAAATTCCTCGACTTTGGAGCGAAGAATATCGAAATTTAGAAAATTTACAACGTCAAGAGCGAGAATTAATTGCCATTAACGAAACTCTTAAATATCAACTTGCACACCAAGCAAGTCAAGATAGTAATCTGTCTATTTCTAAACCAGAGTCGGCGGTATTTATTCCTCCAGTCAAAGTCCCTCCTAAAACTAAGTTAGAGACTACATCAGTTTCAAAAGAAGTTAAATTCAAACACCGTAATTTAGGTTATTAATTGATACCGTTAGGTAAATTGCTGATTTTTAAACTCGACGGTTTTGGAGTTATTAGCTAGGACTTTAAGATTGTAAACCGTCTGAAAATAAGTAACTCCAGCCAAATAAAAGTTAAATATATTGGCTCGCTCGCGCTACAGTTGACTAGAGTAATAGTTGGCAGTTGCGATCGCTAATTAATTTGATTTAATCTTTGAAAAAGAGGTAACTATTAATTATTCATTACTCATATGAATTTTTGAATAAGTGCCAGATAGCTTAATGGCTCAATCATGAATAAATCCAGATCCAAACTCTCTGTCAAAGCAACTAAAATTAATCAAAAAAATCGAGCTACTAAATCTAATCGCTCATCGTCTCAACGAAAAAGGCGATCGCCCAACCAAAAACACAATCGATCTCAGCAACAATTATTATTGCGGTTATTTTTAGTCTGGGGAGTTTTGGTTGTAGGAACATTGGGACTGGCTACAAGACTATACTATTTACAAATAATCAACCCTGTAATCACTTACGAACAAGCCCCCCAGGGGAAAAGAATTACTCAAATAGCTGAAGATCAACAGACTACCGAGTTAAGTTTTTATATTCCCCGTCGTCAAATTGTAGACCGAGATCAAAATGTTTTAGCAACAGATCGCATCACCTATACTCTCTACGTTCATCCTCATCTATTCAAAAGAAACTCCGAACCTGTACCTGACGAAGAAATTGCCGAAGAACTAGCAGATATTTTAGCAAACCAAACTCCCGAACAATTAGTAGCCAGATTTAAAAAGCAAGACTGGGGGATTCGTTTGGCAGCAGATTTACCAGAATCAGCCAAAGAAAAAATTACGGCAATGAAGATTGATGGTCTAGATCTCAAGCAAAACTATTCTCGTTTTTATCCCCACAAAGAAATGGCAGCCGAAGTAACGGGATATGTCAATCTAGATAGTAGCCGTACGCCTCAAGCGGGGGTGGAGTATACCCAAAATAAGCTCTTAGAACGCAAGCCAATTAGTTGGAAGATGAAACGAAGCTTTAGCAACAATCAAGCAGTGTTTCATCCAGGAGATTTAGAGCGATCGCAAAAAATGTTTAACTTTGACGATCTGCGCCTCCAATTAACTATCGATCTGCGCCTTCAGCAAATTGCCCGTAATGCTTTAAACAAACAGATGGAGAAATACAAGGCAAAACGGGGTACGGTAATTGTAATGGATGTCCGCGATGGCGCGATCGCAGCTTTGGTATCCGAACCCACCTACGATCCCAACACCTACTATAAATACGAAGACTTTAGTGTCTTCAAAAACTGGGCCGTTACCGATCTCTACGAACCAGGTTCGACTTTTAAACCAATTAATATTGCCCTGGCACTAGATGCAGGGGCAATCTCCCCCCGCGATACTTTTGATGATACGGGAAAAATCGAAATCAAAGATGCCGTAGTACGCAACCATGACTTTGAGAAAAAAGGTGCGCCAGGAGAAATAACTTTAGCCGAAATTCTGCAATATTCCAGCAATGTAGGCATGATTAAGATAATACGACGCATCAAACCTATAGACTATTATCGCGACCTACAAAAACTTGGTATTGAAGACAAAGTAGATTTTGATATTCCTGGCTACACCACAGGCAGACTCAAAAATGAAGTCGAATTTACAGTTAGAGAAATCGAACCAGCTACAACCTCTTTTGGTCAAGGTTTTTCTTTGACTCCCCTCAAGTTAATTCAAATCCACGCTGCACTAGCAAACGAAGGTAAACTAATTACTCCCCACGTAGTAAGAGGTTTATCAGACTATCAAGGCTATCTCCATTATTCACAGCCAGCCAATACCAAACAAATCTTCTCTCCCGAAACTGCACGTACCGTCTTAGAAATGATGGAAACAGTAGTAGAAGACGGTAGCGGTTATGCAGCTAAAATTCCTGGTTACAGAATTGCAGGTAAAACAGGAACTTCCCAAAAAGCGAACGATCGAGGTGGCTACGATGACACCGCTAAGATTACTAGTTTTGTTGGTATATTTCCCGTCGAAGCCCCCCGTTACGCAGTACTAGCGGTGGTAGACGAACCCCAAGGAGAACACACTTATGGTTCTACCGTCGCAGCACCGATAGTCGGTTCGGTGATTCAAGGCATAATCAACATTGAAGGTATTCCACCTAGCAAATCAGTAGACCTATTGCACGAATCAGGCGATCGCTAAATCAAGTCCCAGGGCTATTTGATTCTAAAAAGAGACAACTAATATTTATCTCTCGCAAAGGCGTTTACGACGCGAAGCTAGTCCTTTAGGATACCCGTCGCATTGGGTGCAAAGGCGCAGAGAGTTAAAGTTGTCCTAATCTATACTGTAGTTTAGACTAAAAAAATCATGAGAAAATAGTTCAGCAAGTTAAAGATAGCTGAAATGAAAAATAATTAGCCAAAAATATGGTTAAGCTGTCTTAGTTTCTGATTTTTTAGGTCGAGAATAGCTTTTCTTAGCAATAGGATATGTCTTTTTCTTGTTTCTTTGTACTCCTGTTATCCAACAGTATCGACTTTCCACGGGTTTTGGGCGAACTAGCAGGTGTACCTATTGCGACTAAAAGTGAAAATAGTGACTGTGCAACTCTTCCACAAAGGCTTAAGCCGCATGTAGTCAAATTTTTTTGAGAAGTAGCCCACGGAAGATGATGCTCTTCGACTAAATCTTTAGCTAGCCAAAGTTGCCAACTCATTAAAGGCATTAGATTACTCCATCTTTCAGATTGTTTTGCCGTGCTAAAACTAGGTAAAGTCCAATGTAATCTCTGTTTCGCAAAACGATACCAGTGGTCAACTCCACAAAGGCGCATAGTTCGCCGCATGTACGACGAGCGTACTGACTCCAAATGTCTTTTAGTTCTAAAAATTGTTCTCCAACCCAAACTAACCACAAGGAACGAGGTTTTTTGCCCGAACTTCTGGGATTAAGTCTTTCGACTCTAATCAAGCTCATATCATGAGACGCCGAAGAACGAAAATGTAACTCCTGACCTTGACTAATTTTTAATTTGCCTAATTTTGGGTCTTCTATTTCTATGGTTTCATTAGCTTTCCACCATGTTGTGGGGTCATTTACTTTGAATTTTTGATCGTGTTTCCTCGGTCTTCCTTTTCCTGAATAACCATCTGGTTTCGACCAGAAGCAGCAGTTGGAGCGAATTCGCATCAATTTACTCACTTGAATATCTTCTGTTTGATTCACCCATGAACCATTGCCATACTCACTGTCTAAAACTACTAATGTTTTTGTGGAGAGATGTTTCGAGACTTGTTTGAGTTGCCATGCTGCCTTTGAGATTGGTGTCTCATGAGATGTAATCCTTTCATGTCTTAAGGGTAATGTCCAAGTTCCTACTTCTTCTGGCAGCCATGCAATCGTACTATATCCTTGTCCTACTGTTACTGAATGATTTGAGGATGCAGGCGTGTTCGTAGGTTCTATCTTTAAGGGTTTTTGCGACTCTTCTTCCCCATGCTGTGTGGTCGATTCCCAGCAATACATATTCTGATGACGGAATTTCTTCGATGTACCTCTTCATCAACTTATTTCTATTGGGACGGCTATCTTGTAATGCCTCATAAGTACTCGACCATTTTCTCCTGAATAGGGGAGATAAAGAACACTCTGCTAAACAACTGATATTTCTGGTTGTCATCACACTATCCATCAATTCAAAGGTTGCATCAGATGCTTTGCCTAGCATCCTCTAAGTTTCTTGACGGAATTTTCGATATCGGTCATATTTCATCATAGGGAGGGTTTGAATTTTTAAGCTATTTTCATTTTCTCCCTATTCCCTCTTCATTCTTTCTATATTTCCCTCTCCACACTGTTTTTTAGTCTAAACTACAGTCTATAGTTCGGTTGCTATATTTAACCAAAAGTCACAGGGAGGGTCGAAAGATGATACTCTCTCTCGACCCTACTCAACTATTTACACCAGCGTGATATCCCGGTTAACATCAAAGTCCTGTAAACTATCAAAGTTCTCTAAAGTAGCAAACTGCTGATCGTTAAAAGATAAAGCACCATTGGTGTTGTCAAAGGAGAATTGACTGGTGTCCGTTGCTCCGAACTCAACTTGGTTAATCTGAATTCGATCGATCAACACTTCAAAATCCTGAATTGTGTCAATTCCAGTTGACAAAGTATTGAAAACAAAAATATCGTTCCCCGAACCACCTATTAATGTATCCGTACCATCATCAGCGATCACACCTGTTATATCGATATTTTGACCGTAGTTGAAGCCCCCACCATCAAGGGTATCGTTGCCACTTCCACCCCTAAGTACGTCGTCACCTTTACCTCCTTGTAAAATGTCGAATCCATCATCTTCGTAGGTAAAAGCACTAAAAGTAGGCGGTGCTGAATTAAAACCACCATTGAGGAAATCATCTTCTGTACTACCTTGAATCAAATCGTCGCCAAATCCACCAACTAATTCAAAAGAACCAGGTGTACTCCGACCAGCAAGTTGCTCTCCAAAAATATGATCTCCTGCATTGCTTCCAAATTGTACATTAATTCCAGACTGGAGAGGTTCTACTCTTATGGGTGTTTGATTAAAGGTACCAATCATCGCTCCAGAAAAATCAGTGGTGACTTCTCCAGTGTTTGGGTTAATATTGCTACTTTGTGAACTTGCCAGAAGATTGCTCATTTCTTCAGCAAATTCTGTGTTATTTAGATTGTCATAGTTATCGACGATAAAGACAAGATTTGAGTTCTCGTTACCTATCTGTGCTTCAATAAAAACACCATTTCTGCCATTTAATATCCCAGACTTCATCGCATAACCAACATTGGCGACCTCTGCTACTGAAGGTAAAAAGAGGTTATCTACTCCAATTTGGAAATCTTCGACCACAACCATATCTCGGTTGGTTTGGGTAATAGTTCCCCAAGCCTCAGTATTATAGTCAGGATTATTGACAGCATCAGTAGCAGCTTGTTTTGAGCTTCTACTTGAAGCAAATCAAACGCATAGTTTGATAAGGTTTGTTGCATTGCAACACCTGTTGCTGCTACACCTCCAAAGAAGGGAATAGAACTAGCTATACCTCCAGCAGCATCTAACATAAGATTAGTGGCTAATCTTGCATTTTCAATATCTTGATCTGGTAAGGTAATATCATTGATAAAGTTTGCGAGTTTGGTTGTATCAAAATCTAATCCCAAACCAGTTTCGCCTTCAATGTCTATAATGAAGTTGGTTGCTGCTGCATTGCCACCAAAAATAGAAGTAGAAGTATCAGTATTGTCCGTGCTTTCATGCACTCCTGCAATACCATAAATTGTACTTCTAGTAAGATTACTATCCACGCTTGAGTTGCTATCGAAGAAGATCTGAGAAATATTAGTGAGGGTATCAGTCCCTTCGTCCCGATCGCTTGTATCGATATCTACTACAGTATCTACTACAGTGACAGTTCCATCATCGTTAACAGTAATATCAAATCCATCAAATTTTCCTTTTTATTTTTAGATAAGCTGACCAACATTGAGTTTGCCAGAATGTTTCGAGCTATATGTAGGGATTGAGCGTCAGAATTATGCAAGTTATACCAATTATCAAAAGTGTCTAGATGAATGAGCAATCTATTAATTATTAAAAATAATTTATCAAAACTATGCTCTGCCTTACTTTTGACTTTTGACTTAAAACTAAGTCTCTTGTTACTTTCGAGAAATGGTATTAAATGTGGATCAGCTTAAATTACTCAAAACCAATCTGCTATCGCCTCCAAGGTCAATAAACAATTGATTTGTCTACACTAAAAAGGAAAATCGGGAAGATTTAGGGAAGATACTGTATATCTGTCTTGAAAATAGAATCTAGCTTGAAAATAGAATCTAAAACCAGGTAAATTCCTTAATTATTCTATTTTCATCCCTGGGTTATGATAATTATGAGTTCGGAGTTCGGAATTCGGAATTCGGAATTCGCAGTTAGTAGTTAGTGGTTAGTGGTTGCTTCTCCCTATGCTACCCCATCTCCCCCATCTCCCCCATCTCCCTATGTTTCCTCTACTTCCTCGTTCCTAGTTCCTAATTCCTAATCTGTACTGGCATGACCAAATAAGTCATATCCAACCCGCTTAGGGGACTAAAAACAACTGGTTGATTCCATTCATTGAGTTGCATTTTTATTTCTGCTGCGGGTAGTGCCTTGAGTCCATCCACCAGGTATTTAATATTAAAAGCAATTTCAATATCCTCGCCGATAATTTCCGCGCTAATTGACTGTTTGGCATTACCGATATCTTGAGCATCTGCCGATACTGTTAATTCACCCCGATCGCTATTTAGGCTAAATTTGACTAGATTGTTTTTCTGCGCCAACACCGCTACTAACTCTAAACTGCTTAACAGTCTTTTGCGGTCTACAATCATTTCACGGGCAAAATTGCGCGGGATTAATTGCCCATAAGCAGGATAGTCGCCTGGTATCTTAGCACTAGTCAACAGGCGATCGCCCAATTCAAATCTCATTATCTGCTCGTCAAAACTAACCTTAACTCGATCCGTTGACTGGGCATCACCTAAAATTCTTTCTAGTTCCCTTAAGGCTTTAGCAGGTATAGTTACGGCAAACTCAGGTAGCTGAATTTCTGATTCTGCATCTTCGGCATTCAAATCTGCTGCAACCACTGCTAAACGGTGACTGTCAGTAGCAGCAAACTCTAAAATCTTTCCGCGATCGCTTTCTTCAATACCTTGGGTTTTTAAATGTACCCCCGTCAGTACCTGTTTAGATAGTTCTGTCGAAGCAGCAAATAAACAACCCCCTAATCCTTCATTGAGAGCAAATATAGGTAGTTCTATAATCCTTTCTGCTTCAATTGTCGGTAATTCTGGGAATTCTTCACTGTCTATTCCCGTCAGTTTAAACTGACCAGAAGACGAACTAATCGTTGCTACGATCTCCCCCTCGCTATCAGCAACATCAATAGTGATTTCCATTTCTGGCAAACGAGTCACAATGTCATTAAATAGTTTGGCGGGGAGTGTGATACTACCACCTTCAATCACCGAACCATTAAAGCTCGTTTTTATCCCCAAATTTCCATCAAAAGCGATAATGCTGATTTTTTGGATAGCTTCTGCTGCTTCAATTAAAACATTACCCAACACCGCAGGTTCGGGACGCGAGGGGACAATACGACTAACCAAAGAAAGATTATCTTTAAGATCGCTTTGACTGCAAACAATTTTCATTTCGCAATTGGAATTAGGATCGATAAAAACTATCAGTTCTATGCACATTCGGCACAGGCAAACATTGTAGTATATTGACGAACTTTTAGACTAATAAAATCCTAACCTGTGGATAAACTGTGGATAACTGGGGAATCTTGCTTTCAAGTTGTGGAAAAATTGCGATCGCGGTGTTGTCTATCTACAGAATATTTTATAAATTATTTAATTTTGATACTACAATAAAATGCGATCGCTAAAATTTTTTAGTTGGTTTAGTTATAATGACAAGATCTAAAAACAAACATGGAAGCCTGCAATAGTAGCTACTTTCAGTAGGAGAACAGTTAAAAGGTTTACAGAATATAATTTCAACTATATCTTCAGAAGAAATTAGAAACAGACTTGTATTTCTTGGAACATATATTTGAGCTTAAAATTAGAAGATCGCTCGAACAATCAAAAGAAAAGCGATCGCAATTATTGAAGTTTTGAGGATAGTGCGATCGCTCAACTAAATTTATTCTTGCTCTTTTTCTAAAATACGGTCAACTTTATCCTCAATATTCATTAGTCTTCTTAGAACTGTTGGATTATTTTCATCAATTTTGCCTAACATTCTCGCCATTCCTGTTTGTACCTCAGTCAAACGAGAAGCAATAGCTTTTAATTCTGCAATTTCTTGCTCGTGCTTTTCCATTCTCTCTTCATGTCTGAGGCAATCTGGAGCTTGCTGTTCTAAGATTGCTTGAATAGTTCGAGAATTAGATTCAACAATCGCCTCAATTATGTCTAAGCGATCGCTTCCATTACTTCCATTGGTCACAAGTGTTTTACTTCTAAGTAAGTTTTTAAATGTTTAAGGAAGCTTCGGATGATGGTTAGTCGTGAAGCTTCCTTTTTTAGTTTATCGTGAAGATAAGCGATCGCCTTGACTGGCAAGTAGAGGCGATCTTAAGCTCATCCCACCCATAAATGAGGTGGGATTTCATGTCAGTTGTCAGTTGTCAGTAGTCAATTGTCAGTTGTACTACTGACCACTAACTACTGACTACTAACGCTTTAGGGGCGACTTATCCGACCATCCCAATCGCGATCGGGGGCGAACCCCGTCGCCTCTTTAATTTAATGTTGCCGACTGACAAAATTAATCCGATCGCTCAACAAAGAAATAGTCTGATTGAGTTGACGGTCTTTTCTTAGCTGTTTGGCGATTTTATCACAACTATACATAACCGTAGTGTGGTCTTTCCCGCCAAACTTCTCCCCAATGCGGGGTAAACTCAAGTCAGTATGCTGGCGCATCAGGTACATGGCAATTTGCCTGGCACGACTAATTTCTCGACGACGAGAATTGCCTTTGAGATCTTCTAGCGAAACATTCAAAACTTCTACCACCACATCCATAATTGTCTCAGGCGATGCGGTAATTTGCTCTACTTTAGGATTGAGGACTGCTGCGACGTTTTCTACTGTCATCGACAAGCCAGAAATAGAAATATAGGCGATCGCTCTAATCAATGCCCCTTCTAGTTCGCGAATATTAGAGGTATATTGGCTGGCAATATATTCGATCGCCTCTTTGGGGAGACGAACATTTTCATATTCAGCTTTTTTCTGCAAGATTGCCATCCTGGTTTCGAGATCGGGAACTTGGACATCGGCAATCAAACCCATCGAAAAACGGGAACTAAGACGTTCTTGGAGTTTGGGAATTTGATTGGGGGGGCGATCGCTTGCCAAGACTACTTGCTTCCCTGCTTCATGAAGGGTGTTAAAAGTATGAAAAAACTCTTCTTGGGTATATTCTTTACCTTCGATAAATTGAATGTCATCTACCAGCAAAATATCGGCGGTACGATAGTGTTCTCGAAACGATTGAATACTATCATTGCGAATTGCTGCAATTAGATCGTTAGTAAATTGTTCTGTCGAAACATAAAAAACCCGTGCCTCATTATTAATTTCCAAATGATAATGACCGATAGCCTGCATCAAGTGAGTCTTACCCAATCCCACGCCACCACACAAAAACAAGGGGTTAAAATCCCGTCCTGGAGACTCTGCCACCGCCAAAGAAGCAGCGTGTACCATGCGATTGGTCGGCCCGACTACGAAGCTATAAAAAGTATATTTAGGATTTAGTTGAATTGGCTTGAGAGTATTTCTGCCCGTACCGTCAAACTGATTTTCAGCCAATAAAGAGCGATCGCAACTAGAAAAAAATGACAAATTCTCTCCTTGTTTAGATGTCAAGTGTATTTCCAAAGGACGACCGACAATTTCTGTTACTACCTCACTAATAATGCTGAGATAATGCTTTTGCAGATGGTTCATGACAAAGGCGTTGGGAGTAAGCAGCGTTAAACAGTCTGAATTCAATTTTTCTATGGTGGCATTTTGAATCCAAGTCTCAAAGGTAGGACGACTGAGCTTTGCTTTGAGTTTTTCTAAAACCTGTTTCCATAGTTGTTCCGCCGTAGTTGCCACTCTAGTTACTCATTTATGATTGGTGATTAAAAAATTTTATCAGTTGAGTCAAACTATGATGAAGAGTATTTGATTTTTCCTTGTAATTTCTGAGTTACTAATCGGTGACAACAGAAGCAGGAATTATGAATTAAGCTTAGACGCATTTACATTGCACTTTGAAATCCTCAAACGCCTTATGGAGAAGGAATAGAATAGGTAACTTTAGTGCGTCTAAGCTTAGGAGATACTTTCTCGTTCATAGTCGCTGCCTCTATCTTAGTTTAAGCAGCATAGGGATGAGAGCGTTCGATTTTATCGATCTTCTCTAAATGTCTACTGCTTTTAGGAGGCATTGGCAAATCGTGACTCTGATGAAAATCTTGCTGTACTTTATAAGTCAAACGAGGTGAGACTTGACGGACTATTTGAGCCAAAAGGCGATCGCCTGTAGATTGAATCAAAGAAGAAGATAATTTGTGAATAAATTGAGGAAACTCAACTTCAACTAATAAATCTAAGTTCCAATTGACCTGAGTTATTATCGAGGGCATAATTAGCTGACGAGAAAACAAACCCCCTTTGGTTTGTTGCCGAGCTTCTACCTCAACCTCTTTTAATTCCATCGCTGCTTGATAATTGACGTTATATCCTGGCGGATTATAGTCGGGAATAGGAATAGTGTGCATCTGATAAACTCTATCTACAGGGGGATGCAAAATTACGCCCATTTTTGGTTCTACTTCGTAACCAAAAGAACCATATTTTCCCACTGTTAAGACATAACCGTTCCTTCCTATAGGGTTAACCTTCATTGGTTGAGCGCAACGGCAAAACCAACCCTCATGAGCATTTAAATATTCAGCCACCGTATCTGCATCGCTGTACATATCCATTCGTCCTAGGAAGCTAACTTCAAAGGCAAAAGTTTTTTTCTTTTCTGGAGAATTAGCACGGGTAAGCTGCATAGAATCGGATGTAGAAACTTCTAAAATCGTGTTTTTGGCTCGATCGATATATTTAGACTGCATATTGAATTTTAAAGTATCGCTTTAGAATTTCTCCCTACTGTTATGATGATTACAATAAAGGAGTTAATTATTAGCAAAGCACTATTTTTAATAAATAGGTGTGATTTAGAATTGCGATGCAAATATTTGTTGCAGGAGCTACAGGACAAACTGGCAGGCATATTGTTAGACAAGCAATAGAAAAAGATCTTCCTGTCAAAGCCTTAGTTAGAGATCTTGAGCAAGCCAAAAGCATACTCCCTTCCTCAGCAGAACTGATTTTAGGCGACGTACTAAAGCCAGCAACCTTTGAGCAACACCTTAGCGATTGTGATGTTTTACTCTGTGCTACTGGCGCGACTCCGAGTTTAGACCCTACTGGCCCCTATCAAGTTGATTATCAAGGAACCAAAAACCTAGTCGATGCAGCCAAAGCTAGTGGAGTGAAACATTTTATCTTAGTATCCTCCTTGTGCGTATCTAAATTTTTTCATCCCCTCAATTTATTTTGGCTCATTTTATATTGGAAAAAACAGGCAGAATCTTATCTCCAAGCTAGCGGTTTAGACTACACTATCGTAAGACCAGGGGGGCTAAAAAATGAAGATAACTCCGAACCTATTGTTATGAAAGGAGCAGATATTCTATTTGACGGTAGTATTCCCCGTTCCAAAGTCGCTTGCGTCTGCGTTGAAGCGATTTTTCAACCAGAAGCCAAGTCTAAAATCGTCGAAATAATTACCACTCCTGAAGCAGAATCTCAAACCTGGGAACAGTTATTTAGTAATATAGCTTAATAGATTGAGTAATACTTAATAAAGCTTTTAATTTCAATTCTACCAACCAGTTTTTCAGTCGGGCTGCCGATAATGCAACTAATCAACAAAGCTACTAAGTTTTTCTATCTTGGGTGTCTGATCCTGATTTTGTCAAGACTAGGGCAATACATTGGCAAACCTCAAACACAATCTTATTTGATAAGCTCTCGGCAGCTACTTTCTAAGCTGGCAGAATACTGGCGCGAGCAACAGCCATCTTTTAGATCTAGTGCCACTAATCTTCCTAGCGTTCATCGCACTCAACCTTTAGTTATGAGGGGAGGCGATCCCTACATTAGAGCCTTGATGCGAACCATTACCGCCAGCGAAGCTAACGTCCAGCGACCTTATCACGTACTTTATGGTGGTCGATATATTGACGATCTCAGTCGCCATCCTGAAATTTGCGTTCCAATTCTGGCCGGTCCCAATATCGGACAATGTACGACTGCTGCGGGACGCTATCAGATGCTCAATTTCACTTGGGATAAACAAGCTAGAAGATATCATCCTAATCCTTCAGGAATTTGGAGATGGAAAAGCTATAGTTTTGAAGCGGAATATCAAGATGTGGTAGTCCATAATTGGCTAAGCGATCCTGATGCTTGGGGAACAGATATTCCCCAAATACTAAGACAAGGAGAAATAGCTAGAGTTTTAAAGTTGCTTTCTGGAACTTGGACAAGCCTAGGTTATGGAATTGAAACTAATTCTATGAGCGAGTATTTACCACAAATTTATCAAAATATGCTGCAAGAAGAATTGAGCTAAGCTTCTTTTCTCTTGAAATAGTCAAATTGTCTGAAATTTTACTAAGATCTTATCTGGTTCGCTTTTGTTCGATATTATGAGATCTAAAGCCAGTAGTTTACTAATTGATAAAAATATACTAGAGAAAAACTTGCATTCAAAAATACTATTAAAAAAATTTGTAGCTTTATTTCGAGCAATAGCTTGAGTAAATAGCCTCGTTTTTAGGTGGCAACTACGCTCATCCTTTTCGGGATGAGATAATAGTTTTGCTTGAGGATTTAGGGGAGTAGAGGTTTAGGGAGCGACTTGATTTAAAGCAATTATCTGCACTTGATGTCAGAGGAAAATAGAATTTTTGCTTTGCAGACAAGTCTGACATTAGCTCATTCTTGCCTGGAAAATTATTGAGGATTTGTCTATCTCTCATTTAATATTTAGTCGTAATATTTAGTCGAGATTACTAAGATGCAGTTTCTGGTTCGATCGCAGTACTTACTGCACGACTTAATTACAACTGTTTGGACAAGTTACTTTTAAGAGCATATATAATCAAGTTACATTAAATTAATTTAATGTAACT
>JASJEI010000068.1 GCA_030064795.1 Pleurocapsa sp. MO_226.B13
CTCGCTTTAGACTTATCCTCTGAGCGAATTTTCTGCCATCGCCTTGTCTCTCCAGTTAGCCAATTTTTGAGGATAATTGCTTCCTTCTCTTGTTCAAGCCAACTTTTCAATACATCCCAAGATGAAAGTAAAATTTCATGGGCAATTTCTACAGTTGCCGATTGTTCCAGGCTGTTACTAGCTGTAATTTTCAGTTGTTGCGAGTCTGAATATGCGCTACTACTAACTAACAACTTTTCTTCAATAAATCTGTTGAGGATTTTTTCTACTGATTCACCAACAAATTCACTGCGATTAGCCCGCCTACTGACTGTTTTACTACCCGAATCAGTATCAAATATATTTACCAGTTTAACGAATATGTGCTTAGTCGCTGCCTGTTCATCTTGATTCAGATTATGGTAAATCTGATTAACTTGCTTTTGTAGTGCGCCTCTTACGCCCTCTAAAGCAGCATAACTTTTCTTGTTCAAAGTTCGGTCTTCGATCTCAGGACAACCATCAGCACCAATAGTCCTACACTCACTCTGCCAGAGCAAATTTAGGGTGTACTGCAACAAGGGAAGATAACCTTTTTGCCCCTCTACCTCTTTAATGATTTGTTCAACTAACCCTTCTTCAAACACAACCCCATGCCTAGCTGCTGGCTGCTCGATCGCCAGTCTCAGTTCATCTGGGTGCATATCTGTGACTAGGTGAATATTATTTTGATTGGCAATTACACCTAAGTCTGGATAAGAACTCAATTGTTCTAAGAAATCAGCCCGCATTGCCAATACAATTCTGACAGAAGTATCTTTAGAGTTAGCAACTTGGACAAGACCTTCAATAAAGTTTTTGCGTTGATCTCGATTGTCACAAATGGTGAACAATTCCTCAAATTGATCGACAAAAATTAGCCACTGTTCCCCATCTTTCCTTAAGGTGCTAATCAATTCGGTTAGGGTATCTGTCTTGGCTTTCAGGGCAATCTCAGCCTCTGTTTTACTAAAGCTATAGTCCTTTTCTTCATTGAGCAAACACCGATACAGGGAATCAAAGGGGTCTTGATTAGGCGTAAAGATGAAATCATAAAATGTTTGAGATTTTAGAGACTTCTTGAACTCAGGAATTAACCCAGCACGAACGAGGGAGGATTTACCACTGCCCGATGCCCCCAAAACTAAGCTAAGACTCTTTTGATTGACTGCTGCCAACAATCTAGCAATAAGGCGATCGCGACCAAAAAAATTGTCTCTATCTTTGAAGTTAAATCTTTTGAGTCCTTTGTAAGGACAGGTTTTAATTAATTCGCGATTGGTAATTGTCTCTACAGAAATTTGTAAAATCTCTGTTTTGTTAAAAGTAAGTACATTTCCCTCACCCTGTACCTGAATATTTTTTTCACCTTGAGTCGTCTGCATTCCCCCCTGTACATGGGAATTTTCTAGCTTTTGTCCGATACCTGAATTCTGTACCGATAATGAATTACTTTCAGGCTGTAAAGGCTGATTCATCATCACTCCTGCTAAGATAGTTTGATTTTTAAGAATTTATGTTTGAGAAAATATCGTTTGGGAATTGATTACCGAGTAATTAAACTTGCCAACCATCGATAGAAGCCATCAAAATATTTACCAAAGGATGATCGATTAATTCCTTAAAAGCTTCAATTCCAGCTGCTTTCAATGCACCGATAACACGGGTTTTAAACGTCGGATTATTCTCAATTTCCTCCACGGCTTGAGCAACAACCATCATTTTTTGGAAATTAGTCTCACTCGGATTATCTTGCTCTAACTGTTGTAAAAGTTTTTTAATCTTATTTGCAGTTTCTACGAGATTTTGCTTTTGCTCTGGCGTAAATATATTGTGAGCATTAGTCATAGTTAACTGATTGTTGTTTCCCGTTGACGCTTGTACTCCCCCGTAGATTGTTCCACTGCTAAAGTTTTGGGAAATACCATGATTAATAGTCCCATTATTGCCAAAAGAAATAGTGTTACCTTTTGCTCCTGTTTCTGTTTCCATAGCTGATAATTCTTCTACTCGTTCAATTTTTGTCAAATTTTTGTTCGTAAAAAGTCTTGGTATTAAATGTTCGGGAACTGCGCGAGCGCTCTTTTCTTTTTCCGTCACAACAGCTACTAACTGGCGTTGTGGGGATAAACTCTCGCCCAACTGCAAATGAATACGATTACAGCCAAAATCATAGGCTTTAGCGATCGATTCCCCCGCACCCAAAGCACCATAAAATCCTGCACTAAAAGCGATCGCACTTTCATCCAAAATCGGCTGATTCATGCCGACAACAAAGTTAATATGTTTACCGATTTCCTCTGCTTGCACCTTGGTATAACAAGCATTGAGTAACACGCATTCGATCTGGTGACTAAAATGACGAAACAGATCTGCTAAAGCTTCTTTACTAACTAAATGAAGCTTTCCTATATCGTTTTCGATGACTAAACCCCGTTCTCCTTCCCCATGTCCGCAAAAATGAACGATCCTCGGTTTTTCTTCTAATAATGCAGATTGTAAATCTTGGGGACGAACAGCTAATCTATGTTCAATGATAAAGCGATCGCGATCTGGGGATTTTTTAATTGTTTCAATTAAGTCACGAATTTCTCGATTTAACCCCAGGTTGTACTTGGGATCGGAAGCTAATATTAGAATTTTGGTTTTCATGATTTAGATTGCTAAGACAGCAAATCTTATTTAAATCTTATTTAAATAGTTATTATGAATGTAATATTGTTTTATGCAGTTAAGTTAAAATTACTTACAGCTAAGAAAGCGATCGCTTTTTGCTGAAAAATAATTGCAGCAAATTTCCGACGAATAGACTCAATTTTTACTTGCCACTTACTATTCCAAGACCAAACTAATCTAACTTCATGAAATTCAATTTTTGCTTATTGACTAAGTATTAATGCTCATTGGCAATAGTTAGCATTAATTTGATTTAATCGTAATTCTAAAGAAGCTCAAATAAAAAAACGAATATTTAGCATTGTCGGCGGGAAGCCCCACGTCTGTATTGCTTAGCGTGTCAGTGTGTGGAGTGGTCACGCTTGAAGATTCCAGCAAAAATACATTTTAGGAGAAAAATCATGTCCCAAAAAAAAGCGATCGCTAATTGGAAACGCACTGAATATTTATTAATTAAAAATCGTAAAAAACGCAACCAAAACCAGAGCGAGCGAGAATTGCTCTTTCTTAGATTTTCTCAAAGAACACGGATTTTTCTTGACCAAAACTGCTGAGAAGAAGACTGAAAAATTTTTCGATTCCTGGCAATTCAGAATCTCTCCCCGTTTCCAAAATACTGGCTTCGGATAGGAGGGGTAAGCTGGAAATAGCTACCTCGACCTAACCAAAACCGATTCTGACCGTTCGATTATTTAATCACTGTATAGATAGAAATTTTTCTGCCGCTTATAGCTGAGTTTAACAGTGTTAGCATTACGATCGTAGTGCCAAATAGCAGCAATAGGACTGTCCCAATTATCTCTCCAATAGGGATTTTGGCGAGCAATCAAAGCAATATCGTTACCATTTGCCACGATCTCTACTTCTGGACTAGATCCGCCATTACCTCGATCGTATAGTCGGTAATATTCTTTTAGACGACTGCCTATATTTTCTTGAAATTGTAATTCTCCGCTGCTGGAAATAAACCACAAATTACCTTTGTCCCCGATATAACTTTCTTCCCAGGCAACATAGCGATCGCTCATGGGATCGTAAGCTAGAGATTGAAGATCTATGTCATTGAGCGATCGCACGTCCAACCAACGGCGATTTTTAAGATCAAAACGATAAAAATATCCTTCTCCGCCGAAGGAAACCAAAGAAACAAGATCGCGCTTACTGTCGTATGCTATGTCTGTAGCCCAAGAAAGTTGGGGAAAGTCATGGGGTAGATTGTAGATTTGTTGCTTGCCAGAGCGACGATCGCTTATCTTAATTCCCCGATCGGTTATTTCGTAGATTTGCTGGTGATTGGGAGAAATAGCAACACCTCTTTGACCGACAATGGAAGCCAGCTTCTGGCTTTTATTATTTATTTCTTTTGTGGTTAATTCGATCGGTTCGTAGTTGCGATCGTAAAAAACAAACTTGGAATTATTCGTAGATTTTTCTATGGGATATCCTGCCAAAGTTAGGGAAGGATCCCTCGCATCTAATTGAGAGATTTCTATTTCTCCAGGTAAATAATAGTGTCCCCTAAATCCATCCACTCCCTGGACATTAAACCAGCGATTAAGCTGTTGTAAGGCTGCCACAAAATTTTTATTTTCTGTCTCATAGGAATAAGGAAGCTCGACAGGAAATACTTTAGCTGAGTCGAGACTGGTTATGATTGTTGAGGGATGATAAGAATCATATAAAATTCCTGCAATCTGAGTATTGGCAGAGGCTTCTACTTGCCAGTTAATTCCTTCATAGCTACTCAAAACCAACAATACTTTTTGGTAAGGGCGATCGACCTTTACTTTAACTTTGCCCCGATCGAGATTTCGCTCTGGTTCGTAACCCGAAACAAAAATTATCTCGGCGCGATCGGCTAGCTGGCGAGGGGGTTGAGTTTGAGATTGCCATTTATCTGAGGAATAATCACCTAAGATTAGGTTGAGTTTTGGTTGTGCAGATTGTGTTTTTGAATGTTTTCGGCAAGGTTTCACCAGCAATTTTTGGCTTTTTTCATATATCTGCTGATATACGGGAGAATATAATCCCAAACCAGTTAAGAGAATTGATAAAGCTAGCAATCTTTGTTGAATTTTATTCATAGTACGTAGAGCGAATAATTAGTTCGATTCGCATAATAGTAAATACTTACCGCGAGGAGGTGCGTTCATCGCCAGCACTGTCTACCGTTAGCGATGTTCCGATTTCATTCTGATTGTCATAATCATACTAGACAATTAACCAAGATCTTTGCCAAAAAAGTATTTCTCAATAAAAAACTAGTAAAGCATCATTACTTTCTCCCCCAAGGAGGCGATCGCTACTGGACATTGTTCACAGTTTTAATTGCAAGTTGGCTATAAACTTTTAATTCCTCTAAAATTTAGAGACAAACTGAAATCGAGAACGAATTAATGCGGTGTTTCAAGCAACTCGACTTCATAGTACGCCTGCTGAGTCGGAATATTTTGTGATTTGCGGTCTGGGTAGTTTAGGACAACATTGCATTACCGCCTTAACTGAATTTGGCGTAAAAATAGTCGCCATCGAACAGCAACTACCGATAAGTTGGGAGATCGAGTCCTTGAGAGATTTATTGGTAGACTTAATTATTGGGGACTGTCGCCATAACGATATTTTAGAACGAGCCAAAATAGATCGCTGTCGTGCTGCTTTGATTGTAACTACAGACGATCGCGTCAATGTGGAAACAGCGATCGCCATACGACAGTTAAACCCCAAGACTCGCTTGGTAGTGCGATCGGGCAAACAAAAGCTCAATCAGTTGTTATCGGTGCAACTGGGGAATTATCTTGCTTTCGATCCTCGGGAACTATCTACTTCCGCCTTTACTCTGGCAGCTTTGGGTACAGAAATTCGGGGATATTTCGAGCTAAACGGACGCATTTGGCAGATTTATCAACGTTCTCTGGCTGTTGGCGATCGCTGGTGCGATCGCTCGCTCTTCGATCTAGAAAATAACTACCGCAAAGTTCTGGCTCATAGTCGCCACAAAAATTATCCTAGCCTGACTTTGGGAAATTGGAACGCCAGGGAGATAATTCGCCAGGGAGATACTGTCGCTTATCTTCAAATCGCAACCGATCTAGATCTTCAACTATCAACTACTCGTTTTACCCAGGCTGCTAGGAATCAGGGATGGCTGGAGTTACTCAAGTCACGTCTCCAACAGGCAATTAGTATTTTTAGCCAACTCAATTTTCGACAGCAAATCAGGCGGGTGGCTTTAGTTAGTGGTATTGTTCTCTTGGGGTTACTGCTCTTGGGAACTTGGTTATTTCGCTGGTATTATCCCGAAATTACGACTATTTCGGCTTTTTTTGCCACTGCAATTTTACTTTTGGGGGGATATGGCGATTTATTTCCCGAATTAGAAGATATCAGCTTGATTCCCTGGTGGCTGCGATTGTTTAGTTTGCTCTTGACTTTGGTCGGGACTGTATTTGTCGGGGTAATGTATGCTTTGCTTACCGAAGCTTTGCTTTCGGCGCGATTTGAATTAAACAAACAACCAGTCTCAATTCCTCAAGAGCATCATGTAGCGATCGTTGGTATGGGCAAGACAGGACAAAAAGTTACCGCTTTACTGCAAAAATTCCAACAACCTTGGTTGGGAATCACCTTTAATCCCGATTTTTATCAACAATATAATTCTGAAATCCCTTTAATTATTGGTAATTTAGAAACTGCTTTAGCCAAAGCCAATCTAACTCAAGCCACTAGTGCAGTAATAGTTACCGATGATGAAATTCTCAATTTAGAAGTAGCTTTAATGATCGGAGCGATCGCCCCAAAGTTGAATATTGTCTTAAAAACTTCAGGTAGGCGCATCGCCCAACATCTGCGGGAATTATTACCAGAATTACAAATCGTCGGGGTCTATGCCGAAGCAGCAGCAGCCTTTGCAGGAGCAGCTTTTGGGGAAAACATTATTAGTTTATTTCGTTTGGGAGAAAGAACGATTTTAGTCACCGAGTATCAAATTGAAACCGATGATACCCTCAACGGACTATTATTAGACGATATTGCCTATGGTTATGGAGTCGTGCCGATTCTCTATCAACAACCAAATCGGGCATCAGTCTTGCTGCCCTGCGACGAACTACCCTTACGTTCGGGCGATCGCCTGGTTGTCTTAGCAACCATCGATGGATTGCGTCGCATCGAACAGGGGAGATTAAATTTAGAGGCAAAACAGTGGCAAGTTAGTATCGAAAGAACTTTAACTCCCGATGCAATTTTTGAAGGGGCAAATGTGATTGTCAGGGTTACGGGATGCAGTCTGACTTTAGCCAGAAAAACTATGAACGATCTACCCCAAGCTCTGCCTATTTTGCTCTATCAACATCAAGCCCAAAGACTGATTAGAGAGTTAAGAAAAACCCTGGTTATAGCTGTATTAATGGGAAAACAGGAGAGAAACTAGTAAGCTGTTAAGCACTTAATTGAAAGAATGTTAATTAAAAATCAAAATAATCGTCTGTAATAAACCAACAATAAAGCCCAATATGCCACCCAAATTGACGATCGCCTGAAGCTCGTTTTTAACTATACCCTGTACTGCTCTTTCCAATTCTTCGGGGGTGGTAGCATTGACGCGATCGATAATTACTCGATCGATCGAGAGGATCGGTATAGCTTGAGCCACCAATTTTTCTAGATCTCGTTCTAAATAACGTTCCAAAACCAAGGCTAGTTCTTGGCTGATTACTTCTAGGGAATCATTAACGATCGGAGAAGACTGTAGGCGTTTTAGAATCAGTGCTGCTAGATTTTCCCATTCCACAGAATCTCCTAAATTGGCAATGACTTCTCCCCCTTCTTCTCTGACATAGTTACGTACTGCTACTCGTACGGTTTTACGGAGTTGTCTGACGGTAGATACGGGCAAATTTTGTAGCGAAAGATTGGTCAGCCAATTTTTGATGCGATCGCGAATTTGCAGCGAATAGGCTAATTCTTGGAGTCTGGCGTTGGTAATTTCTGGTTCGTCAATACAAAAAGAACGCAGTCTCATCAGACTATTACGCAAACCAAATAAGTTTGCTACCACCCAGTAAGTACCGCTGGTTTTTTCGCGAAAACCCTCGTCGATGATTTGAATATTGCGATCGCTCAAAAAATCAATCATCGCCCTACGGATAGTATCGGGAGGAATCACTACTTCTAGTAGCCAGTCGGCAAATTTTTTTCCCTGGGAATCTTTAAGCTGAAAATTCAAGAGAATTTGCTCGAAGATCTGATTGATTTGCGCTTCTAAAAAATCTTCTCGTCTAGCTAATACCTTTAATAATCGGGGTAAAGATTCACTAAATAAATCGTGTAAGATGTTGGCTAAGATTTTCGCTGTTTTTTGTTCGCGGTCTGATTTTACTTGGTCTAAAGCCAATTTTAATAGCCACAAGATCGCACTCTCCATACGTTCCGTCGCCAAAAGCCTTTGAGCCAACTTATGCAGTTCGCCAGGGGTAAGTAACGAACCCATAATTGTGTCAGAAACTTTTTGGGCCAAACGCTCTTGATTGCTGGGAATCAAACCAGGAGTAAAGGGTAACTTGCGTTTGCCAATATAAATAGGCTTATAGGGACGAAACAGCATTTTGATCGCTATATCGTTAGTGAAATAGCCAATAATGCTTCCCGCAATTGGGGGAACAAAAAATATCCAGAGATTCGCTAGTGCCAAAGCAGTATATTGAATCGACGACAAAAATAAAGGCAGCAGAAGATTAATTATATTTCTATTTTATTTTGTTAACACCAATATCCCCATCATTCCTCCCATCAAAGGATAATGAGTAGCTCGCTCGAAACCTGCTGCTTGTGCTAGTTTAACTTGTTCTTTACCCGTAGGAAATCTTTCTAGACTGGGATTGATATAGGCATATTCTTGTTTCAATCCCAGATCTTCAGCAATTGGCACGACAACATTAGCTAAATACCATTGCTGAAATACCTGCATATAACTCGCTTCAGGACGATGAAAGTCTAATATTGCTCCTTTGGCTCCTGGTTTGAGAACGCGAAACAACTCCTCCAAACACAAAGGAATATTTGTTACATTACGTAATCCATAGCCGATGGTGGCACAATCAAACTGATTGTCTTTAAAGGGTAGATTTAAAGCATCTTCTTGTAGCCATTCGATTGGTACTGTGGGACATTGAATCATTTGCCGTCTTTTAGCGATCGCCAATTGTTTACAGGCAAAATCCAATCCGATTACCTTACCAGTATTACCGACTTTTTTGGCTAACAATAGGGCTAAATCGCCACTACCACAGCAGATATCGAGAGCGCGATCGCCTTCTTTTGCCTCGCTCCATTTTATTGCCATTAACTTCCAAATCCGATGTTGTCCCATGCTCAGGCGGTCGTTTAATTGGTCATAGACAGGAGCAATGCGATCGAAAATCGCTTTAATTTCTGTAGCTGCGGGAGAAGTGGTTAAGATCACGAGTAGAATTTAAGTTTTGTTAGTAGAGATGAGTAGGGCAGATATAGAGATAGTCAGGGTAATGAGGGATTTTCGGGGTCATTTCTGCTGCTAAAAAGTAAGAATTTGTAATTTTAATAAAAATATATAACAATAGTTCAAATTCAAAATAATTCAATCCTAAAATCTTAATAAAAAAGTCAGGGGAACGATTAGAATAACCCGCGCTAATCTAGATTAGATCGGTAATGGCGATCGCGTAAATAGTAACTTAATTTTAGCGATCGTCAAAGCACTATTGCCTATTGCTTGTTCTCTATTCCCTAACTAAAGTGGATATTACAAGTTATTAGTGACCTGTCATGTCACTATCGGAATTAAATTAATCTAATCAATAATTGGAGGCGACAAATGTTGGATTCATCTCAGCATCTTCAATCGCCTGGTTGCTTAAACTTTTATTTTCACATTTTATGAATCCGATTACGTTTTTGACTTTAGTGACGGGATTAGTCTTGCTGGTGGTTGGTGCAGAGTTTTTAGTTAAGGGTGCATCTAAAATTGCAGCAATTTTACACATTCCTCCTCTGATCATTGGATTGACCATTGTCGCCTATGGTACGAGTGCGCCAGAAATGTCTGTTAGCATTATGTCTAGCTTTTCAGGGCAAGGCGATATTGCCGTAGGGAATGTTGTTGGCAGTAATATCTGTAATATTCTTCTAGTTTTGGGTTTGTCTTCTGTAGTGGCACCTTTGGTGGTTACCAAGCAAATAATTCGCTCTGATGTGCCGATTATGATTGGTGTTTCGCTACTGTTTTTAATGTTTGGTATGGACGGTCAGCTTAGTCGAGTCGATGGTTTAATTTTGTTTATTGGTGGCGCACTATATACTCTTTCCTTGATTTATCAAAGCAGCAAACAGGGGAGCGAACAGGACGAATTTGCTCAGGAGTATGGTTTTTCGGGCGAGGTAACTCCCCGACTATGGATTATAAATATTATTTTTGTTATTGGTGGTTCTGCTTTACTTATTTTTGGTTCTAATTTACTAGTCAGATCGGCAGTGGCGATCGCTCAAGATTTTCGCGTAAGCGAACTATTAATTGGTCTGACTATCGTGGCTTTTGGGACATCTTTACCCGAGTTGGCAACCTCAATTGTGGCTAGTTTTAGAGGGGAAAGAGATATTGCAGTAGGCAATGTTTTGGGTAGTAATATCTTTAATATTTTGACAGTTCTGGGAATTGCCGGAACACTCTCCCCCACTGGAATTAATGTCAGCGATAGCGTACTTCAATTTGATGCCCCAGTCGCGATCGCCGTAGCTTTTGCTTGTCTACCAATTTTTTATTCTGGCAAACGAATTAACCGTTGGGAAGGACTACTATTTTTGTTTTATTATTTGGCATACAATGGCTATTTAATTTTAAATGCTCTCAATCATGAAGCCTTACCCCTCTATAATTGGCTGATGCTTTATGTTGTTTTACCTTTGACTGTAATTATCCTGATTATTGTCACGATCTTAGAAAAACGCGCCGAAAATCAAAGTAAAAGAACTGGTTAAATTGGGGAGTTGCTAATTTAAAGTATTACGTATACATATAAATATAAGATGACAGTAAATCAAGGCAAGATAGTTTCGATTCGGGGAAGTGTGGTTGATGTTTCCTTCACTGCTGGGTTACCCAAACCTCGTAGTTTACTCAAGGTTGGTGAAACTCAACAAGTAGCCTTAGAAGTCATGACTTATTTGAGTTCGGAACTTGTCAGGACGATCGCTTTAACTCCCACCCAAGGATTAGCCAGAGGCGACTGGGTTATCGATACCAATCATTCTTTGCAAGTACCCGTGGGAGAAGCCAACTTAGGCAGAATGTTTAACGTTTTTGGGGAAACAATTGACGATCGGCAACCATTGTTAAATCAGCCAAGGCGATCGCTCCACGCAGCCCCTATCCCTCTAAACGCTCGCGTCACGACTACGGAAATTTTTCTGACGGGGATTAAGGCGATCGATCTCCTCGCACCCTTAGAAAAAGGCGGAAAGGCTGGTTTATTTGGTGGTGCGGGGGTAGGTAAAACGGTTTTGATTACAGAATTGATTCACAATGTTGTCAGTCGCTATCAAGGAGTCAGTATCTTTTGTGGTATTGGCGAGCGATCGCGAGAAGGAGAAGAACTATATCGAGAGATGCGAGAAGCGGGGGTACTAAATAATACCGTGATGGTCTTCGGACAGATGAATGAGTCCCCTGGAGTTCGTTTTCGTGTCGGACACGCAGCTTTAACTATGGCCGAGTATTTCCGCGACGATTTGCACAAAGATGTCTTGTTAACCATCGATAATATCTTTCGCTTTATTCAAGCAGGTTCGGAGGTATCGGGTTTGATGGGACAGTTACCCTCTAGAGTCGGTTATCAGCCCACTTTAGCCAGCGAATTAGCCGAATTAGAAGAACGAATTTGCAATACGGCATCTGGTTCGATTACCTCGATCCAAGCAGTGTACGTCCCCGCTGATGACATGACCGATCCTGCTGCGGTACATACTTTCGCTCATCTTTCTGCTTCAATTGTCTTATCTCGCAAGCGGGTAAGTGAAGGACTATATCCAGCGATCGACCCCCTCCAGTCTGATTCTAAAATGCTGACTCCTCAAATAGTCGGCGATCGCCATTATCAAATTGCTCAAGCAGTACGTCAAACTTTGGCAAACTACGAAGAACTAAAAGATATTATTGCCATGCTGGGACTAGAAGAATTAGCCCAAAGCGAACGTCAAATTGTCTATCGCGCCCGCAGATTAGAGAGATTTCTGACTCAGCCCTTTTTTACTACCGAACAGTTTACGGGACTGGATGGAAAAATGGTACAGCTAGATGATGCGTTAACTGGCTGCGATCGCATTCTCAACGATGAGTTTTCCGAGCGTCCCGAACAATCTTTTTACATGATTGGTAGCATAGACGAGTCGCTCAAGTGACACTCCAGTAGCCTTTAGGCGTACTGGCTTCTAACCAACACTAATACTTTGGGCTGAAATCATTTGATTTCCCTTGGTTGAGGTGCTTGGGGTATTAGCTAGCATTAGATTACTTTGGCGCGTGTCGGCGCATCTACTACTTCCTATGCGAACAGGTCGTAGATACTTTATATCTTTTGGATATCTAGGCTTTTCACCATAAGCCAAAACCTGCATCATGAGACTTCCCGTAATGTCTCTATGCTTATTTTTGTAGCTACATGATAGATTGGGGCAGTTCCAAGTTCTTCCTTTTGGCTTATGTCTTCTTCCACATTCGGGACAAGTGCTAGATGTTCCTCTTTCCGAACCTGTCAAAACAGAAATACCTGCCATTTTGAACTTGTGAGTTAGATAATCAAGATCTTTCCCGTACTCCCATTGAGCCATTCTTTGATTGTGTCTCCTGCCACAATTTTTCTTTCTGACTCCATCGGGATTGCCTATAAATACCGTATCCACGTCATGAGTTTTGCAAAACTCTACTACCTGACGAGTAGCCTGATGTCGATATTCTCGAATTTGTCTCTCATTATGAAGACAAAATTTATTTTTAGCTGCTTGTAGCTTTTTCCATCTTTTTTTATGTTTAGTGCATTTTGATTGTTTTCGAGACAATTTAGCTAAAGCCATATTTCTCTGTCGTTTCAGAGAACGGATACCTCTGCCACTAACAATCAGACCTTGACCTGTATTAGTACTCACCGCAGAATGATGAATCTCTCCCAAGTCAATTGCAGCTTTTACTCCAGTACTTCTCTGTTTTTCTAATTCCACCTCCTGTTTGATATGCAGTTCAAGACCTCGATTCCAGACTAATGATGTTGCACCAGGGAGAAAATCTAATTTCAGTTTGAAAGATAAAGACTTTCTTCCTCTGCCCATTGGTAACTTTAGTTTTCCGTTACTATATTGGACTGCTTGAGCAGACCAATGAACGGGATAAAACTGTTTGGTTCGCCAGGGGTACTTCATTTTTTTCATCCCCGATCTGCGATTAGCTCTAGTGCTATCTATGTTGGCAAGAAAAGCTTGGACTACCATTTGTACAGATTGAGAATGTAGTTCGTATTTACCTTTAGTCAGTTTTTGCAGTTGAGTTTGGTTTAACCAAGGCGTTTGATTGATACGACATTTTTTATGAGCCTCCATACACTCATTCCAAACTTTAGCTGATTCCATTTGGGCAGCTTTCACCCTTTCAAAGACCTCTGGTTGTTGATATGATAGTCTAAAAATCTTAGTGGTTTGCATATCTTGTAGAATACCATATAACAACCATATGAATCAACCAAGTCAAGAGGGTCGTACCAGATATACTCATTACTCAATTGCCTATCATTTGGTTTGGATTCCCAAGTACAGACGCAAAATCTTAGTGGGAGATGTAGAAGCCGAAACTAAAAAACTTATAACTGAATGCTGTCAACGTCATAAGCTAACACTTCTGGCACTAGAAACTGATATTGACCATATTCATGTGTTCGTTTCTGCTCCACCAAGGTTCAGTCCTGCTCATATTGCTAATTTACTCAAGGGTTATAGTTCTCGATTTCTGCGACAAAAATTTCCTAAGCTCAAAAAGATATGTGGCAAAGACTCTCTTTGGACTTCTGCTTATTATGTTGGGACAGCAGGAAAGGTTTCTGCTGAAATTATCAGAAGATATATCACCGATTGTCAGGGTAAGTAATTGCTCGTCTCGGTGGTATCGAACCACTCTCGCAATTCGCGACTTTCATCCCCTAGCCTAAAGGCATAAGGAAATTCTCGTCGCTTTTTTTAATTAATAAACTTCTTTGGCCGCTCGATGTAGCAAAGAATGGCGATAGACCAAAGCAGAGATATCTTTGCCATAACCACCACCAATAACACTGGCTACAGGATAACCCGCAGCTTTACAGGTACTTAGAACCATTCTTTCCCGTCGATATATTCCCCAGTCGCTGAGAGATAATTTACCCAGGCGATCGCTGACGTGAGTATCAACCCCAGCATCAAATAAGACTAAATCTGGTTTTACCTGGCTGAGAAGATCTGATAAATAACTGGCTAGTATCTGTAAATAACCATCGTCATCTAAGCCCACAGGTAAAGGCACATCGAGATCGCTTTGCTGTTTTTTGCCAGGGAAATTTGCCTCGCAGTGCATCGAAAAAGTAAACACGCTATCGTCGTCTTTAAAAATCCAGGCCGTACCATCTCCTTGATGGACATCGCAGTCTACAATTAGGATTTTCTGGACTAATTCCTGATGCTGCAAAACCCGTGAGGCGATCGCCAGATCGTTAAAGATACAAAACCCCGAACCATAATTAGGAAAAGCGTGGTGCGTTCCCCCTGCGGTATTACAGGCGCAACCATACTCTAAAGCTAGTTTGGCAGCTAAGATCGTTCCCCCAATCGCAATACGAGTACGATGAGCTAAAGCTTGACTCCAGGGCAAACCAATACGACGTTGCGCCTTGGCTTCTAAGGTGCCATTGCAATAAGCCTGGACGTATTCGGGAGTGTGAACTAACTGAATCAATTCTAGGTCTGGTAACTCTGGCTGATAGATTTGTTCGGGAATGACAACCCCATCCCTAAGCAATAAATCTCGCAAGATTTTAAACTTGGGCATCGGAAACCGATGGGCATCAGGCAAGGGTGCGACATAATCGGGATGATAAACAATAGCAAAACCGTATTTCCCCATTAGTTGAAACTCGATACGGATTTAATAGGTAGGCGATCGCTGTTTTGCGTTCCAAACAACTGTTTAAAGTCAACTTCTAAATTAAAAGGCTCGGTAAAAGATATTCCTTCGCTCTCTGCGTCATAAACTTCTTCTTCATATAACCCGTCTACCAGTTTCAGACGAACAAATTTCCGATCTTGCGGATCGATAATCCAATAATGAGCAATACCTCTGGCTGCGTATTCAGACCTTTTGTATCTATAATCGCGGTCGCGATTAGCTTTGCCTGGGGAAACTACCTCCACAACTAGTAAAGGAGGGAACATATCTAGAGTAATCGTCGATCTAGTTGAATTGCTAATCTCGACCGCCCCAGCTTCGCTAAAAACGGTAAGATCGGGAATCCGAGAATTAACTCTGCTGCCACTAATGATTATTTCCGCTTTATTTGACACCCTGCTTACCCCCAACTCCTGAATGATGAGCATCATGATATATAAAGCGATGCGGACGTTTTCAGGACTTTCTGGGAGCATCTCTTTGATTTTTCCTGCTTCGAGTTCAAAAGGCTTCTCTGAAATGAATTCCTCGTTTAAATATTCGTCAAGAGTATAGGTTTTTGACAGTATCTCTGTATTCATCTGATTCTTTCCAAAATCGACAGCAGCAAGTCCATTACCTCATCGGGATTATCTTTAGATAAGATAGACTCAATTACTTGAAGCTAATTTCCAAAGTAACAGAAGCTCGCACTGTTTGCTCTCCACCAATGACAGGTGTATTCACCCTGGCACCTGCTGCGGACAGTTGCTCGGCGCGAACGGGCTGGGGAGGGGGAACGCTGGCTCGATCGACTCGGATCTTAACAATTTCTTCGACGGTAAGATCGAGAGACTCTAAAACCACGTCTGCCGTGGCTTGAGCCTCAATGGTGGCTTTACGGAGTGCTTCTTTTCGGGCCTCGGCGATCGCTTCTGTAGTAGCGGTAAAACTCACTCCATCGATGCGGTTAGCTCCTGCGTTAACGCTTTCATCTAACAGGGTTCCGACTTGCTCGGTTGGGAGGCGAAAGCTAATTGTATTGGTGCCGATGTAGCCTACTAAGTTTCTTCGATTATTACTATAGTCATAGTTTGGGTTGAGCCGAATGCCAGTAGTTTGTAACCGCGAGACATTTTGAGAGCGGAGCAAATCTACTACAGCCGATGTGCGCTCGGCTACTTGCTGTTGTACCTCGCCAGCCGTTGTTCCCTGAATTTCTATTCCCAATCTAACTTCTGTGAGAGTAGTAGCAATTCTTTCGACTCCATTGCCAGTCACTGTCAAGGTTGGTAATAATTTTTCCTCGGCTATAGCGGGGTTAATTAAAGTCAAACTGAGAAAACTACCGATAGTTAGCAATCTAGCCAAACCTAACTTGGCTGTGGCAAATCGACCTATTTTTGCTGGTTTCTCTGCTTGATTCATAATTCGCTTTGACTCAATACTTCTTTTAGCTCGTGTTGTTGCCACAAAGATTGATATAGTCCTGGTTCTTGCACTAGGGTTTCGTGAGTACCATTCTGGACGATTTTTCCTTCATCCATAACTAAAATGCGATCGCAGGTTGCCGCTGCGGATAGTTGATGGGAGATAAAGATGACGGTTTTTTTGGCTCTAGCAGGGGATAAACTATTTAAAATTCTGGTTGCAGTTTCGTTATCGACGCTAGAGAGGGCATCATCTAGAATCAATACTTTCGCTTCTGCTAACAAGGCTCTAGCCAGAGAGGTACGCTGTCTTTGACCGCCAGAAAGGGTAATTCCCCGCTCGCCGACTATGGTATCGTATTCTTGGGGAAAAGTGAGGATTTCGGGGTGAATTTGGGCTTGTTGCGCCGAATCTATTACCTCGGCTGTATCCGCCAAAGGTTCGCCATAACGAATATTATTTTTGATGGTCGTACTAAACAAAAAGCTATCTTGAGGTACATAGGCGATCGCTTTTCTCAAGGTTACCAGATCGAGTTTGGTAATGTCGTGGTTATCTAAAAATAATTCTCCCGCTTCAATATTTAATAAACGGGGAATGGCGTTGGCTAGGGTAGATTTACCAGAACCAATGGAACCAACTATGGCTACGGTTTCTCCAGGCTTGATGGTAAAGTTCAGGTCGTAAAGAGCGGGGTTATTTGAGCCTGGATAGGTATAGGTAAGATTACGAGCGGTAATTTCACCTCGGATCTCTTCTAACGGTAAGACAATTGCCTGGGGACTATTTTTGATTTTGGGTTTAGCCTTAGTAATTGCTTCGACGCGATCGATACTCACTTCTCCCTGTTGATAGGCGGTGATGGTAAAGCCTAACAAAGCAGTAGGAAAGACCAATCTTTCGACAAATAATACCAGGGCGACAAAATCACCCACCGTAATTTCTCCCAGAGCGATCGCTCTCGACCCCAACCATAACAAAACTAATAAACTAATGTAGGAAAGTCCTTCAATTATGGGAAAGAGTAAATTTCTGGTTCTGGCTAGCTTGAGGTTGGCAGCCAACAACTGTTGATTTTTTTGCTTAAATGCCTCTCTTTCTTGATTTTCCTGAGCGTAGATCCGAATCAAAGCCATCCCGCTCATATCTTCTTGAATCAACTCACTCAGATTCGATAGTTTGACTTGAATCTCTTCTTGATAGCGACGTAGCTTCGCGCTAAATAACTGTACCGTAATTAACATCACAGGATAAACGGCGATCGCTAGTAAAGTCAACCGCACATTAATCCTCAGCATTACGGGGAGAGTAAAACCGTAAGCAAAAATGATATTAACAAAGCTTAATAATGCGAATCCCACTAGCCGTCGAATATTATCAACATCACTAGTGGCGCGATTAATCAAATCTCCCGATCTATTTTCAGAAAAATATCCAGGTTCGATCTTTAATAAGTGCTGAAAAATGCCTTGTTTGAGACCAAACTCAACCCGTCTGCCCACACCAAAAATCAATACCCGCGATAACATCCGAAAACACCACATTACCGCCGACAACAGCAGTAGCCAAAGTGCAGAACGAGATAGTTGATTAAAACTAAAGTCTCCCTGCAATTGGTCAATGCTGTCCCGAATTAGTAGGGGAAGATAAACCCCCAACAGATTGACGATCAACAGCGCGATTGTACCAAATAAAACTATTCGCCAGTGGGGACGAAGATAGTTGCCTAGTTTCTGTAGCCTTGAATTTGCCATGCTACAAATCTTAACAACTTTTTTCTCCAGAACCAATGTTTCTTTGGATACAGATTTTAGATTTTTTTGTCCTCTTGCCGATCCCGATCGTCTTATCTTTCTTCGATCGGAATATAAGGAGTATTGTGTTCTCCCGTGTAAATTTGTGTCGGACGGAAAATACGATTGACTGCTAACTGTTCTTTCCAATGTGCTAGCCAGCCAGCTACACGAGCGATCGCAAAAATGGGAGTAAACAGATCGGCAGGAATGCCTAACTTACGATAAACCAAGCCAGAATAAAAATCGACGTTGGGATAGATACCTTTTGCACCTAACTTGGCTTCAATGACCCTTTCTAATTCTAGAGCGAGATCGTAATAGTGATCGTGTCCTGTTTCGGCAAACAGTTTCTCTGCCAATTCTTGCAAGATCTTGGCTCTGGGGTCTTTTACTTTATAGACTCGGTGTCCAAAGCCCATAATTTTTTGCTTCTTAGCAATTAAGTTTTCCAGATAAGGCTTGACGTTTTCGAGCAAACCAATCTCTTCGAGCATCAACAATACTTCTTCGTTTGCTCCTCCGTGAAGCGGCCCTGCCAAAGTACCGACAGCAGAAGCTACTACCGCGTAAGGATCGGTTAAGGTAGAAGCTGTCACCATAGCCGAAAACGTAGAAGCATTGATCGTATGTTCGGCGTGTAGAGTCAAACAGACATCAAATACTCGCGCTTCCAGAGGATGAGGCTCGCGCTCGGTCAACATATACAAAAAGTTAGCTGCATAGTCGAGGTCATCATTGGGCATGATTGGGTCATTTCCCCGACGCATTTGGTGAAATGCAGCCACCATGGTCGGAATTTTTGCCAGGATGCGCACTACTGCTTTGCGGATGTATTCTGGATCGTCCAAAGCACGGCGAGCGTAAAATAAACCCAAGGCTGCTGCGGAAGTTTGCAAAGCATCCATAGGATGTCCAGTTTCGGGACAACACTTCATCATGTCCCGAATGCGATATTTGATCCGACGATGATAGCGAATATCGCTTTCAAATTCTTTTAGCTGTTGCTCGCTGGGCAGTTTACCCCAAATTAGCAAGTATGCTGTTTCGACAAAACTACCCCGTTGTGCCAGATCCTCGATCGCAATTCCCCGATATTCGAGAATGCCTTTATGACCGTCTACAAAACTAATACTAGATTTTGTAGCAGGAATACCTTCTAAGCCTGGCTTATATTCGCAAAATGTTGCTGTCATAGATTTCCCTAAATTTATCTTAAGATAATATATTGAAACTAGCCCAAATCAAGCTTGTTTAATGTCTTAGACGTTACCTAAACTGAAATTTAGCTTAGTATTATCTTATTTTATCTGTAATAGTATGCTTGGTTCTGAAGTCAATCTAAAACAGTTACCACTAAACCTGGATTTCGAGCCAGCGAACGCAAATCGTCCCCTTCACCCGAATAAATTCCTGTTTAGTTACTAGTTTAAAAAAGTGATTCGATCGCCGTTACTATTTGACATCCTTTAGGTTAAAATGAAAAGCAATTTAAATTTTTTTATCAACTAGTAAAGATAAATAAATTAGAGTCAAAAAATAAAATTTATTAAAGAGAAACTTAAATTAAATTGAAAGTTTTAAAATTTCCACTCAAATAATTTCAGACTATTTTAGCAATGCGCGATCGCTATTTAATGACCTACTTTAAATCAATTAAGATAATTTACTCGCTCCAGCAATCTGAGGTTTATGATCGAGGTTGACCAGGATTTATTTAAGTTTGACGCTCATTCACCCCATCCTTATCGCCGACTTTCAATTCGTGAATGTGCCAGAGTTCAAACCTTTCCCGATAATTTCATTTTTTACTATCGCAATTTAGCCTCCGCCTATAAGATGATCGGTAATGCCGTGCCAGTAAACTTTAGCTCGATTATTGCCAAGGCGATCGCTAGGGATTTATTTTCAATTGAAGCAGGGGTGCAGGAGGAGATAAGGGAGATGGGGAAGGTAGGGGAGACTGGGGGCAATACTGTTCGGTTAACAAAGTTATGTGTTGAGACAAGCAGGACAAAGGCTTTAGCCGCATGTAGCAGGGGGAGCAGGGGGAGAGGAAAATAAGACTTATCCGAACAGTATTGAGACTGGGGGAATAACTACTAACTACTAACTACTAACTCTTTAAAACCAATCGCGATCTTGCGATCGAGGGTGAGCTTTTTTGGTTTTAAAACCGAAGTTTTCCCGCTCTTGTGAAGAGGAACTTGAAGGCTCGGTAGAATCTTGATTGGAGTCGGATTTATTGGTAAAGTTGTTAATTATTTCTTTGCTTGCCGATCTTACTCTCGCTGCTTGCTGTAGTGTGAGACTGAGATCTTCTTGAGCGCGAGTAGAGATTTTTTGCTTTAGGGATGAAGAATTGAGGTTTTTCGATGCTTGCTTTGATGTATCTATTGTGGCATCGTCTTCGAGTAAATTATCGCGATCGCTATTTCTTTCGATTATCCGATCTCTAACCGTAAACTGCTCTATTTTAGTAATAGTTTGATTGAGAAAAGGAGTATTGACTAAATATTTTCCCTTGATATCTAAACAGACAGAAGTTGACTCCGAACACATAGCCGAAGCCAACCATAATTGATTGTTTTGTTGAATCGATCTTTGCCAGAGAAAAGTTTTGTGGGGATATCTGGCTTGATTATTTAATTGGGGAGTGTGAAAATCTTCGAGAAGACAAGCTGAATAGGCTGTATCTGTGTCAACACTCAAGGGTTTATATTCACTCAATAGTGGTTTGCGATCGTCATAATCGCGAACCAGCCATACTTTTTCAATTTCTTGGTAAAGAGGTTGAAATCCTGTTAACTGCTTTTCAGTATAGGCAGGAAAATCAGTTATACTCTGGCTGGAATTTAATTGGGTCACATAGCCAGCAAAAACATATAGCGGTCTACCATGCTCGTCTTTTGCCATTACTTCCGTCGAGTCTGCTGCCAAATTGCCGATTAAATCTCGTACCATGCAGGTAACGCCCAAGACACAATGAGAATCGTTTTTAAACAACGACCAACGGGGGCGATCGGCAAGATTTCGAGCTTGTTGGGTAGTAGCTAAAATATAGGGTGATGCCCAGGCAATCTCTCTAGCAGTAAAGTCATCGGGAATCGTAATAAAGCGAAAATCAAGATGATAACTTCGCCCATAGACAATTGTTGCCCAGGTTTGTTTAGACATCTGCCGTCACCTCATTACCACTAAAATAGAGAGAAACCTGCTGTAATTCTTGGGAGAGTAATTTCATATTTTCTTGAACAGCAGCAATTTCAGTTTCGCAAGTTTCTAGCTGGGTAGTCTGCTCCTCTTGTTCTTTGCTTTTTAATAACTGTAATAGGGGATTAGTTTGCTTAATCTTTTTAAGAGAGAGATTAAGACGATCGCGCTGGGCTTTTAATTTGACACCATGGGCTCTCAACTGAGCATAGACAGCAAAAACCACTGGTAAATGAACGTTAACAGGGGTAATTTTGGCATTGTCTAGATCGTTACATAGTTCTTTACCCAAGCTTACAGGACAAATCATTGCCAACCATCCTGAATTGGGAGTAAACAATGCCTGAAATAGTTTTTGGACATCGCTAACGATTTCATTTCTGTCTCGATGGTGACAAAGATCGTATTTGGTAATGACAATTGCTACGGGAAAAGGGTTTTGGTTGCTGGGGTTTTTATTCGCGCTAATATACTGTTGAATAAATTGATTCATGCGATCGCTTTTTATTTCCCGCACGGTGTTGGGGGTAATGGGATCGATCAGATATTCTCCTGAGATACACAGAAACAAACAGTGAGATGCAGAGAGATACTCGACCAAATCTACTACATCTTGTTCTGTAGAGCGATCGCTTAATGCTAAACCCCGATAGTCTAACCATTCAAATCCAATTAGAGGACGAAATCCATAGCTAAATTCAAAGCCATAATATTCCATGGAGGCTGCATTAGGAGTGGGCCAGCGGTCTTCTCCCGTTACCGAAATTAACTTTTCCCATCTCTCGGTTAATTCTAGATCCAGATCCATATCTTTGGCCGCCAGGGTAAAGCCTTGGACTCCTGTTTGCATCACCGCATACATCCCTAGCAGATAGCTAGTTTTGCCCGCCCCAGTAGTGCCTAACATGGTAATTTTGATGTCTTCAAGTTTCATCGCCACTAAAACCACCCTCGATCTTGGTTAGGCGAGCTTTTACGAGGTTTTTCTAGCTGGCGATCGAAAACGTTCCAAGCGTCTTGTTTTTCCGAACTATAAAAGCTATTGTCATCGGTATCTGGGTTTGATTTACTCGAATCGACATACAGTAAATCGAGAAATTCTTCTACAGATTGTAATCTGCCGTCTATATTCATAACCATTGCTTTGGCAACTGCATCACTAACGTGAGGGCTAATTTGAGGGTTGATTTGTTGTACGGTTTTTAATTCTACCCCTGCTGCTCTTTCAATTGCAGATACGGGTGCTTCTCCTGTCAGTAAGTGATACAAAGTCGAACCCAAAGCATATATGTCAGTAAAAGCCCCAAATTTTATGGCTCGTCCATACTGCTCTAGAGGTGCGTAACCAGGAGTTAACATCGTAGTGTATCTGATAGTGCTGCTGCTAGTAAAGTCTGTGGCTGCACCAAAATCGATCAAAACCACTCGCCCATCATCTGCCAGCATAATGTTATCTGGTTTAATATCTCGATGCAAAAACTGAGAAGAGTGCATCACTGAAAGTGCTTTTCCGACTTTGGCAATATATTCTAAGGCTTGGGCTTGAGGTAATCTACCTTGACGTTGCTTGAGGGCTTGAGCCAGGGTTTTACCCTGAAGATATTCCATCACCATATAGGCGGTGTTATTTTCCTCAAAATAATAAAAAACCTGAACGATACCAGGATGATTGAATTGTCCCAGGGTTTGACCTTCGAGCAGAAATTTTTGCTTGGCGTTGCTGTAGGTGTCGGAGTTCCAGCGTCCCGCCGAAACCACTGTTGTACCTTGTCGCCAACAACCTTCAGGAAAAAACTCCTTGACCGCCACAGGACGATTTAATCTAGTATCGATGCCCTGATAGGTAATGCCAAAACCACCTTGACCTAGTGGTCGATCGATTCGATATTCCCCACTTGCTAGGCAAGCACCAGGACTTAGAACCCCATTGACCCTGGTTGATGCACCCATGAAATATAACCTCTTAACAATCCTCGCTAAACTTTTGGTGTATGTGAGATCTAGTTACTCAACTTAATTTTATATATCTTAAAGCTAATTTAGTTATTTTTTTGATTAGTTCATATAGATATAAACCCTGGTTCACAATTGCGATCGCCAAACCAAGAGAAACAACTAAAAATTGGAGCAACCTGACTATTTTTTCCCTAATTTAGACCAATATCTTTCTTGAGGTAGATGCGATCGTCAAAACAATAATTATTGATTTTCTTGGCTAAATTTTATTCGTTTTTACAAACAGTAACAGCTACAAAAATTACAAAACTTCTCTTTTTAAATAGGGTTGTAAAACATCTGGTATTTTAATCGTGCCATTCGACTGCTGATAGTTTTCTAAAATGGCTGCCATCGTTCTACCAATTGCTAATCCCGAACCGTTTAAAGTATGTACGTACTGCGTACCTTTTTTCCCTGCCTGTTTAAAGCGAATATTGGCGCGACGGGCTTGAAAGTCTTTAAAATTAGAACAGCTAGAAATTTCCCGATACATCTTTGCAGAAGGCAACCATACCTCTAAGTCGTAGCATTTTGCTGCCCCAAAACCCAGATCTCCCGTACAAAGTTCTAAAATTCGATAGGGCAATTTTAATGCCTGTAGAATTGCTGCGGCGTTTTCGACCAGACTTTGATGTTCTGTCTCGGAAGTTTCGGGGGGGACTACTTTCACCAATTCAACCTTATTAAACTGATGCAGTCTAATTAAACCTCTAGTATCTCTACCCGCACTACCAGCTTCTCTTCTAAAGCAGGGAGTATAGGCACAGTTAAGGATGGGTAATTCGCTGTCTTCGATTATCTCATCCCGATACAGGTTAGTAACGGGTACTTCGGCAGTAGGAGCAAGCCAGAGATCGTCGTTAGCGCATCTGAAGCTATCTTCGGCAAATTTAGGTAACTGACTCGTACCCTGAAGGGAATCGCTATTAACTAAAACGGGTGGCATTACCTCTGTATAGCCAGCTTCGATTTGGGTATCTAGCATAAAGCTAATCAATGCCCTCTCTAAAGCTGCACCCGCACCCACCAAATTAACAAAACGACTTTGAGCTACTTTAACCGCCCGTTTAAAATCTATAATCCCCAATTTTTCCCCAATTTCCCAATGGGGTAGAATATTTTGGTTTTGGGGAAGATATTCATCACCCCAACGTTTAATTTCCACGTTGTCTGCTTCGTCTTTACCCAGAGGAACAGATTCATCGGGAAGATTGGGTAATTCTAATAACAGTGCCTCTATTTTTGCCTTAAGCTCTTTTTCCTGGGGTTCTAATTCGCCTAACTTAGTTTTAATCTCGTTACCTTCAGCTTTCAACTGAGCAATCTCTTCGCCTTGAGGATCGCTACCGCTACCAATCTTTTTACCAATTAGTTTACCAATCTCATTGCCCCGCGCACTCAGTTGACTGCGGTTGGTTTCTAATTCTCTCGATGCTCGATCTAATTCGACAATCGATCCAACGTTATAACTACCATTGCGACGAGCAATTAACTCTTGGATCTTTTCGGGGTTGGCTCTAATTAGTTTTAGGTCTAGCACCGCTTTATATTGTTAAATCATTGGCTTATTTTTCTTTATGCTAGGATATCTCGTTTTTGAATTTTAATGAAAACTATCTTGGATGAAAAATCGAGCTATAACTTTAGTGGTAGGTTGGGTAGCGCGAAGCAAAACCCAACAAGCGATAATCAAGGCTACGATCGATCTATGCAATATCGTCGAGCCAAAAGTCCAGGCAGTAGCTATTTTTTTACCCTAGTCACTCATAATCGTCGTCCCATTCTCTGTGAGCCTGAAAATATAGATTTGTTGAGGGATTCATTCAAAAGAGTCAAACAGCAGCATCCTTTTATTATTGATGCGATCGCCATCTTACCAGATCATCCCCATTGTATTTGGACATTACCACCAGAGGATGCAGATTTTTCCAACCGTTGGCGGTTGATTAAAAGTTGGTTTAGCCGTCTATGTCAAGTGCAATATCAAGGCAAGGTTTCAGCTTCTAGGCGCAGTAAACAGGAAAAGGCAGTATGGCAAAGGCGTTTTTGGGAGCATTTAATCCGTGATGAGCAGGATTTTAATTATCATGTAGATTATATTCATTACAACCCCGTACATCGTACATCATGGTTTAGTGGCAAAGGTCAAGGATTGGCAGTATTCCAGTTTTCACTCCTTTGTGCAGCGTGGTGTTTACGAGTTTGACTGGGGTAGTGGGAAAATGGTATTTGATTCAGCAGTTGGTCGGGAGTAGATTTTACATTGAGTTTGTTGGGTTGAGGAACGAAACCCAACCTACAGATCGAGAGATCGCACTATGAATACAAACGTAATAAAAAAATTTATGATTATTTGTTTCCTCTTACTTCGCCAGAATTACAATGCATAGCAGAAAAAAATCTTAACAGCCGAACCAACACGATATTCAATTAGCATAGTTGTTGGTCTTGTCAACTGGTCATACCCATCGGCAATACGGATCTAGAATCTCCCAGAATAATGACTTTAGTTTTGGTGGGCAAAATCTTTACTTGAAACGACGTTCGATCCTCATGATGTTTTGCCCACCCTACAGGATATGTCGTTTTTGAATTTTAAAAAAAACTATCCTGGATGAGAAATCGCGCTATAACTTTAGTTGGTATAGAGCTATTGAAATTCAGGGTTTATGGTTCAAATTCTTCACTTGTCTGACATTCATATCGGTAGTGGTTTTTCCCACGGTAAGGTTAATCCCGAAACAGGAATCAATACCAGACTAGAAGATTTTGTTAATACCCTCAGTATCTGTATAGATCGCGCCATCGAAGAACCTGTAGACTTGGTATTATTTGGCGGAGATGCTTTTCCCGATGCCACACCACCCCCATATGTTCACGAAGCTTTTGCCAGTCAGTTTCGTCGTTTGGCTGATGCCAAAATACCTGCGGTGCTTTTAGTTGGCAATCACGACCAACACTCCCAAGGTAATGGAGGAGCCAGCTTATCTATCTATCGTACATTAGTTGTCCCAGGTTTTATCGTCGGGGACACAATTAAAACTCATCGCATCAGCACCAAGAATGGTGACGTGCAGATTATTACCTTACCTTGGTTAAATCGTTCTACTCTCTTAACTCGTCCCGAAACCGAAGGTTTAGCGTTAGCAGAAGTCAATGAATTATTAGTTCAAAAATTACAGCCAGTCCTAGAAGCAGAAATCCGCCGTTGCGATCGCGATATTCCCACAATTTTATTAGGTCATTTAATGGCAGACAGGGCTAATTTGGGTGCGGAAAAGTTTTTAGCAGTGGGCAAAGGTTTTACTATCCCCATCTCAATGCTAATTCGTCCCGAATTTGATTATGTCGCCCTCGGTCATGTCCACAAACATCAAAATCTCAATCCCAATAACGATCCCCCCGTAATTTATCCAGGTAGTATCGAACGGGTAGATTTTAGTGAAGAAAAAGAAGACAAAGGCTATGTGTTATTAACAGCCAAGTCAGGAAAAGTTGACTGGCAATTTTGCACTCTTCCCGCTCGTCCTTTTTTGACCATCGAGATAGATGTATCTGAAAAAGAAGATCCTTTAGAATCAGTTTTAGAGGAAATTAAACAGCATGATATTGAAGATAAAGTTATCCGTTTGATCTATAAATTACGCTCGGAACAATTAGAATTAATCAATACTTCAGCAATCGATCGCGCTTTACAAATTGCTCACAGTCACAGTATCCGCCCCGAATTAGTCAGCCAGTTAGCTCGCCCTCGTCTTCCAGAATTGGGAGTCGGTAATACCCTCGATCCTTTGGAAGCTTTGACAACTTATTTGAATAATCGCGAAGATCTTAAGGATATTAAACAGGATTTACTGGTAGCAGCAGAAAATTTGTTGAATCAATAAGTCTTAGAGTATTTGATTGCTTTATATTCATAATTTAATTCTGAAGCTATTTTATTTATGTGGCTATGTTAGGGTAACAAAATTGATGATTGTAAAAAAACATATTAGTGCGATTCCAATCACAGCTAAGCTTTTTAAAAAGAAATAAAACGGAAAAGTTAAATGATCGAAAATAATTACAACCAATGTCACTATCAATTTCAATAATTTTTGGCTCTTTACTAAGTGCAGCTTGTGGACTGAGAGTATTTATTCCTTCTGGGTTATAAAAACAAGAGATGAAGATTTAGCGACTAGTAACTTGTAACTAGCAGCGAATTTTTTTATGAATTATTTAAGATTTTTATGGCTAAAAACTCTACCATCATCTATGGATTAGCACCAGCTAATTGATTAAAGAATTCAGAATCAGGGCTTTATCTATAGCGATCGCTAAGCATCTACAATGAAGAGATTGCAGATATCCAAACATCATCTCGCCAACATTATTGGATTAGGTACGATCGCTTGGGGCAAGATTGAGGATAATCATGGCGATCGCCACTTTACTCGCGATCTTAAAAATGACTGTTGTTTAAAACGGCAAAATTGATTGCAGTAGCAGAAACACTTTGTAGATAATGGTATATGCTTCTGCAGAAAGAATTTTAATGTATTGATTGCTTTTTGGTGGGCAAGCTCGCGATCGCTCATTGAATCGCCTTCACTTCGTGAAATTCCAATATGCCTTAAAACTGCATAAATTATTTACGCGCTACATAAAGTAATTTAAACAGTTAATTTGCCCTATTATTATGAGAGGAACGTAACATGATGCTAGGTGATTTAGATGATTTAGAAAATCTAATTGAGGATTTGGGATTCTTTCAAGATCTAAGCGAGCAGGAAGAATCTATTACAAACAACGAGACAATCGCTCGTAACAGTTTTAATGAAATTGTCGAAGATGAAACTTTGCCTTCGGCAACTACAGATCTTGCAAGCTTTAATGTGGTAGAGGGCAATGATAATATCGGTTTTTTGAATCAGGACGACATCGAGCTAGATAGTGGTGAGGATTTAATTCAAAACCTGCTATTGGTAAGGAGTGATGGTAGTCGCAATCGGGCGATCGTAAATCGCGGAGAATTTGGCGAAGAACAAAGAGTAGATATGACAACTGGAGCTGATAACGATACTATTCGTGGCATTGTTATTGTCGATGGTACTGGAGATCAAAACACTGGTATCGATAATTATGAAGCTTTAATCGATACGGGTGATGGGAGCGATCGCGTTTTGGGTTTAGTTGCGGTTAATGGCGATGGCAATTCCAACGCTAGTATCAGTAATACTTTCAGCACTGTAGATTTAGGAGCCGACGACGATAGAATTGCTGGAATCACGTCGATCGCTGGTGATGGCGATAGTAATTCGGGTATTAGTGGTGGATTTTTCGGCTACAGATTAGGAGAAGGAAACAACAATTTTGATGCAGTTGTCAACGTTGACGGTAACGGCAATAGAAACAGAGGTTTTGGGGGCGGAGATGGCGCGATTGTCGGTAGTTCGGGAAATGATACCGTTAACGCCGTAGCCAATATTGGTGAGAATGGCAATGAGAATGATGGTATCAGCTTAAGTGAAGCGGGAATTAGGCTTGAGGGTGGAGACGATCTCCTCAATGCTGCTGTCTTTATTGATGGCAATGGCAGTAACAATATGGGAATCTCCATGGTTTTTGGTAATGTTAGCTTGTCCTCTGGCAATAATTCAATCAATAGTACCGTTGAGGTAAAAGGCAGTGGTGATTTCAATCGCGGTTTTAACCTTGAATTCTTTGGCGATCTTGAAGGTGGTACTGGAAACGATGAGTTTCAGGCTTCGGTGAAGGTTCAATCGGGAAGCAACAATATCGGTACTTATCTTGGCGACTTTGGTAACATCGATTTGGGAGAGGGCAATGACCAATTGATAAGCTCGGTGGAAATTTCTGGCTCTGGAGATAACAACAGTGGCATAGCTTTGGTGGCAGAGCAGGGCGATGCGATTCTCAATACGGGAGCGGGAAACGATCTAGTTCGCGCCTCGCTGGGAGTTGCAAGTGGTATCGACAACTATGCGATCGATAACCAACAGACAATCGATCTAGGTATAGGAGACGACATAATCGAGGCTATAGCCCCCGATCCCTTCACGGGATATACGGGAGGAGGAACCATCAATCTCGGAGCAGGCGAAGATCTTATCAGTGGTTTTGGAGAGCAATTTGTCGATGGGGGAGAAGGCGAAGATGTGGCTCGGTTTGGTTTTGCAAGTGACTTTACAGTCAATCTGGGCAGCGAGCCAGATCGCCTCGATATTGTGGTAAATGATATAACGATGTCTTTCTCTAATGTCGAGCAATTTGAGTTTATCGATCGCACCTACTCCTTTGATGAATTAGCTGCCATAGCTGCGGATATGTAAATGCCGTTTCTATTGGTTTTCGGTAGAAGTAGCAAAAAAACCATGCCTGTTATTGGCATGGTTCTTGAGTTAAGGTGAGTTGAAAGTGTTTATTAAAACTTTTACTAATTTAGTATGCTCAATCGGTTACAGGGTTTAATATTTGATGTTGATGGGACTTTAGCCAACACAGAAAGAGATGGACATCGGGTAGCTTTCAACAGTGCCTTTGAGGAGGCTGAATTAGATTGGCATTGGTCGGTAGAATTTTATGGTGAATTATTAAAGGTTGCTGGGGGAAAAGAACGAGTCAAGTATTTTATCAGACAATATCAACCTGATTTTCAACTCGAACCAGATATTGATGAATTTGCAGCCTATATCCACAAACTGAAGACTAAATACTACCTAAAACTACTTCGTAACGGCACGATTACCTTACGTCCAGGGGCAAAAAGACTAATTGAAGAAGCGAGAAGTGCGGGAATGCCGATGGCGATCGCTACAACTACTGCTTTACCCAACGTTATTGCTTTACTGGAGAAATATCTCGATCTCGATTGGTTTGAAGTCATTGCAGCCGGGGATATTGTCGCAGCTAAAAAACCCGCCCCAGATATTTATAATTACGTTCTGGATAAAATGCAAATTCCTGCGAGAAATTTTTTGGTAATTGAAGATTCCGACAACGGATTGATTGCAGCCAAAGCAGCAGGATTAAAAACTATTGTTACTGTTAATAATTACACCGAAAAACAGGATTTTAGTCAGGCAGATTTAGTAGTAAGCGATCTTGGCGAACCCGATCGCCCTTGTAAAATATTACAAGGAAATTTCCCCTCAGATTATTTAAGTCTAGCCAGTCTCAAAACTTTTATCGAAGAACAATCGAGGGCAAAGAATGCTTGACCATAATACCAGCGCGATCGTTTATCCTTTAGGGCTTTTTTTTTGTTATCAATTGCCTAAATTCGGGATAACTTGAAACTCCGATCGGATAAAGTTTTGGAACTATGGGAAGAAGCAAAAGTATACTTTAAAAAATCTTCGATAGGTTTGGCAAATTCACGATCGCGCCATTCTCCTACTTTTCTCATTTTCTGACTATTCATGCAAGAGGTATACTGTCTTAACCCGAAGATAACCTTAAATAATTTTGCTTTCAACCTATTTATTGAATGGTGAGGTGTTCGCCCTTTCTTAGTAACTATCTACTTAACAGATTTTTATTAATTAACAGCGATCTCTTTACGATAACTGCACGATCGCGTCTTGAAAATCAGTTTAGAATGCTAAAGATACCCTCGATCAATTTGAATATTTAAATTACCGTTATTTACTTGTCTGCCCATTAAGAATCGAAATGATTCAATTTTTTGGCGATCGAAAAATCTGCCCTTGGGGAACAATAAAAATAACACTTTGCCCTCACACAGCTTGGAAAGTAATATGTGGAAATCCTTCAGTCCTAAAACTTGTCTATTAATTAGCATTGGTTTAGTTGCAACGACAATTTTAGGCGCGAAAAGTTTGATCGCTCAAAAAAATACAACTGTAAAAACTAACGAAAACAAGCTGCTTCTAACTCCCCTGTCAGCAGTAGCTGAGGAGAATTCTTCCGAACACCAGCGCAATAGTTTTTTGTTAGCTGCGGATTTAATTAATCTCAACCAGGGTAGTGCAGCATTAGCTAAATTAGAGGGTTTAGAACGAGAATATCCCCTACTGGCACCTTATATTTTGCTCAAACAGGGTAAAGCCCATCAATTAGAACAAAACGAACCAGAAGCAAGAGCAACTTGGTACAAACTGCTCGAAAACTATGAAGATTCTCCCGCTACAGCCGAAGCTTTGTATTTATTAGGCAAATCTAATCCCGCATACTGGCAACAGGCAATAGTTAAGTTTCCCGCTCATCCCCGCACTCATGAAATTATCCGCCAACAACTAAAGCAAAATCCTCATCAGCCCAAACTGATGGCGATGTTAGTAAAACAGACTCCAAACGAGTCTGGGGTAGATCGGATCAAAGACCGTCTGGTAAAAGAATACGCCAGCCAGTTAACTCCAGAAGAATGGGAGGCGATCGCAGATAGCTATTGGCTGAAGTGGGACTACGGACAAGCAGGAAAGGCTTATGCCAAAGCACCCCGTACCTCCCGCAATCTCTATCGTGCTGCTAGAGGATATCATATTGCCAACAATAAAACCACGGCAAAACAATTCTATTTCCAATTACTCAAAGAATATCCCGATGCGGTGGATACAGGTCTGGGTTTGCGCCGTCTGGCGATGCTAGTCAATAAAAAAGAAGGTTTAGGTTATCTAGATCGGGCGATCGCTAAATTTCCCCAACAAGCCCCAGAAGCCCTACTGGAAAAAGCCGAGTTTTTAGATGCCCTAAACAGTCCCAAATCCGCAGCCCAAGCTCGTCAAAGAGTCTTAACCGACTACAAACATTCTGAAGCTGCTGCCGAGTACCGTTGGCAAGTCGCCAGTCAAAAAGCTAAAGCAGGCGACCTGATTACCGCTTGGCAATGGGCGCAACCGATCGTCGTTAATAATCCCGATAGTGCGATCGCTCCTAAAGCTGGTTTTTGGATTGCCAAATGGGCAGCTAAGCTAAATCGCCCTGAAGATGCTACTAGAGCCTATCAATCGGTTTTAGCTCGTTTCCCTAGGTCTTATTATGCCTGGCGGTCTGCGGTAGCTTTAGGTTGGGATGTCGGAGATTTTACTACAGTGCGCGATAAACTTCCCGAAGTAGTCAAAGCCACCCGCTTAACTCCCCCAGGAGGCTCGCAAATCTTTCAAGAATTATACAACCTGGGTTTTGAGCGAGAAGCTTGGGCGCAATTTCAAACAGAAATTAGCGATCGCACTCAGTTAACTGTTGCCGAAGAATTCACTAAGGGTTTGCTCAAACTCTACCAAGGAAAAAATTTACGAGGTATCAATCAAATTTGGTATCTGCAAAACCGCACTGCATCAGAAGACCAACAAGAGTGGCGCGAGCTACGACAAACCCCCGAATATTGGCAAGCTCTTTACCCTTTTCCCTTTGAGGACACTATCCTTAAATGGTCTGAATTACGACAGCTCAACCCACTTTTAGTTACTGCTCTAATTCGTCAAGAATCTCGTTTTGAGCCAGAAATAGAGTCTTCGGCGGGAGCATTGGGCTTGATGCAGGTCATTCCCCCCACTGCCAAAACCGCAGCCCAAAATATTGGTTTAGACAATTATTCTCTAACTGACCCCGAAGATAATATCAATATTGGTACTTATTATCTCGACTTCACCCATAAAAAATACAACAACAACTCGATGTTAGCAGTTGCCAGCTATAATGCAGGCCCCAATGCAGTCGCTAAATGGGTATCTCGTTATGGTCTAGAAGATGTAGACGAATTTGTCGAAAAAATTCCCTATCGCGAAACTAAAGGCTATGTAGAATCAGTCTTTGAAAATTATTGGAACTATATGTTAGTTTACAACCCTCAAATCGGCGAGCAATTTAAAGCCTTACAAAGCGAGCAAGCAAATTTAAACCGACCATAAATTTATTTGCCAGAATTTTGTCAGGAGATTTTGCCAACACCGTTAGCTCGCGAACCTACTCGTGGTGGTTCATCAGAATGAACTAAAATCTTAGTTGGAATTTTATGCGATCGACCAGTTGGCTTGCTGACGATCTGCGTCGCGATCGTTCTAGTTTCGAGTCTAAAAATTTGGATATCGGAGCGAAGTCGTTATGGCGATCGCCTTCTCAATAGCTCGATCGATAATTCAGAACATCTCAGACAAATCGAGGGTAATAGTTCTCAGCTTCTGCTGGCATTTGCCTTATTTGGTGCAAAGGTTCTAGCGTCCGATTCTGCTTTGTCCAATTTACATCGGTTACTTGCTTCTAGTGACTACGGTTGTGGTGGTTGCGGTGACTGATTGAATGCTTTGAGTAGAATTACAATCTGGTATTTAATCAGCAAACGCTTGCCAAACATAAATCTTAGCTGATAAATATCGAGCGTATGGTAGTCTGCGTTACACAGGCGAGTTACCAACGCTAAAAAAATTGACTACTATAAACTGATAGAGTAATTTGACAATAACTTAGAGTTATAAATCATGATTGTAGTGATGAAGGTCGGTTCTCCAGATCTAGAAATCCAGAGAATAGAGGCAGAATTAAGGGATTGGGGATTGACTCCAGAAAAAATCATCGGTAAACACAAAATTGTTATGGGTTTGGTTGGGGATACTGCATCTCTCGATCCATTGCAAATCAAAGAAATTAGCCCCTGGATAGAAGACGTTTTGCGAGTAGAGAAACCCTACAAAAAAACCAGCTTAGAGTATCGTCATGGCGAACATAGTAGTGTTACCGTCTCTACTCCTAGTGGCGATGTTACTTTTGGGCAAAATCATCCAGTAGTAATTATTGCTGGTCCTTGTTCGGTAGAAAACGAAGCTATGATTATTGAAACGGCAAAGGCAGTTAAAGCTGCTGGAGCGAGTTTCCTGCGCGGTGGTGCCTATAAACCCCGTACTTCACCCTATTCTTTCCAAGGTCATGGCGAAAGTGCTTTAGAATTATTGGCTGCTGCTAGAGATGCTAGCGGGTTAGGCATTATTACCGAGGTTATGGATACTGCCGATGTTGATAAAGTCGCTGAGGTAGCCGATATCTTGCAAATAGGGGCAAGAAATATGCAAAACTTTGCCTTACTCAAGAAAGTAGGCGCGCAAGATAAGCCCGTTTTTCTCAAGCGGGGTATGTCGGCAACTATTGATGATTGGCTGATGGCAGCAGAATATGTCTTGGCTGCGGGAAACTCTAATGTAATTTTGTGCGAGCGTGGTATACGCACCTTTGACCGTAAATATGTCCGTAACACTCTAGACTTAGCTATATTGCCCGTATTACGTTCTCTGACTCACTTACCGATTGCGGTAGATCCCAGTCACGGTACTGGCGTGGCTGAATACGTCTTGCCCATGGCAAAAGCGGCGATCGCAGCGGGAACAGATTCCCTGATGATCGAAGTCCACCCCAACCCCGCCAAAGCTCTTTCTGATGGGCCTCAATCTCTGACATTTGATAGCTTTAAAGATGTAATGGCAGAATTAAGCGCAGTCGGTAATGCGGTTGGTCGTTGGCCCAAATCTCCTGTTGCCAGTCTCTAAGAAATAAGGAATAAGGAATAAAGAAATACCTTAGTTTTATTGTTTATTCTTGCTCTTAAATATTTTCTAGACATAGATTAGCTACTTATGAAAGACACACCAGATAAATCCGTTTCTAGTGCTAATTCCGAACCAGAGTTATCCCAGCAAAAAGCGACACCTCTACGTTGTTTTTTAGCCTCGATTATTTCTGGGGGAATTGCCTATGGTTTGTATTTGTTGCTCAATGCCGTTGTTCAAACTTATGCCACCAAAGCCGTTACTTCTGATAATCCTGTAGTAGTTAATTTAACTGCTGCGGTAAGAACTATGGTCATGGGAATTGTGGCACTGGGAACGGGGGTATTTGGTGTAGTTGCAATAGGTCTATTTCTTTTGGGAATTCAATTAACCTTCCAAAGCATCAAAAAGGCATAAATAGTACTAAATTCTTTTCCTCCTTTTGACTTCACTAACCAGTTAATCATAGGTCAATTAATGGGAACGATTGCAAAGCCCTACCAGCAAAATTTCAATGGTAAATAAGGGCGAAAATCGATCGCCTTTTGCTTTACCAGATGGTCGAATTCTATAGTTAATAAATTTTCTGTTCCTGTAAGCAATTTAACCAAACCTCGTGCTTCGATTGTTTTTAACGCCTGAGAAAGTCGATCGGAGGGAATAGTAATTTTTACTCCTGAAACCTGTTTCATTCCAGCAGGATGCTCTATCGGTTCGCGCTGCTGTTTGTTAAAAGGAATGACGAATAATAGGGGTTCATTTGGCTTAGTATCGACAGCAATATCAATCTGAAGTTCGCCAGGTAAATAAGCAGGTTTATATGCCCAAGTCTGAAAAGGTAAAGTCGTTTCTGTTGCCTTGCGACGCAAACCGATACCAAAAGGAGAATAACCCGTTACTTATCAGTCGGTAGCTGAGTTAAAGATTAATTTGGCGATCGCCCGGAGTCTCCAGCTAGATGATAAAACCGCGCAAACCTTCCCTAGTGCTGTGCTGATGGTGGAAGAGAGCAAAACTACCTGTGTTAATGACCTGGCAATCGTTGGTAAAGTTTTACTGTCTGATGTGGCTTAATTTAAGCTACTGGAGACTCATTGTATTTCACACTAAGAAAAAAAATCTCTTGGTTTTATAAGTTTAATGACTCAATTTTAACGCTTTAAAAAAGCTTAGATGACTATTTATCTAAGCTTTTTTATATTTTGACTGTGCCTGATTTAGCATCAATTAAAATTATTGCCTGAAAACCTCAGCTTCTGATTCCTGCAACTCAAACAAATTAGATTCTTGACCTTGAATGACTAGATTCTTGACCTTGAATGACTAGATTCTTGAC
>JASJEI010000382.1 GCA_030064795.1 Pleurocapsa sp. MO_226.B13
TTGCGGGTGAATTTGGGAATCGGGATGTAAATCTGGCTTCACAGTTGTCTCTGTGGGGAGATTGGGACAACCCATCAAAGCAGATTTTGAAGTTTCGGTTTTGACAACCGATCTAAACTACTAAATACTGATCCAATTAGTTTTAAATTGCTAAAAACCCTTTGCTGTATAAATTACAAAAAATCAAATATGGCAGTACTCTAGAGGTTTTATGGCAGTACTCTAGAGGTTTTATGGCAGTACTCTAGAGGTTTTGTTTTCAAGCTGAAACAATTACTATACATGGGTTTCACACCAATTTTTAGGGGTTATTTTTTTGACAACTAAAATTTTGACAACAAAACTTAACTTAATCTGAAAACAAAAAATCCGAAACGATTAATATGATTGAGGTGTAGCGATTAATTTTGCAGATTTAGTAGTTCACTTAGCTTAACTGCAACTTTTGACGAAATAGGTCTTTCGCCTTTCTCTATAAGACTGATTAAATTTTGAGAAACGCCAAGAAACGCTGCTAGCTGTCGCTGATTCCATCCTTTAGCCTTTCTAGCTACACGAACTTGTACACCAGTCAAGTAAGTTTTGGAGATTTTTTTGAGCTTGGGCTTGATTGTTGCCTTAGATTTAATCAATTCTGAGGCGGATTCTGGAAGTTGGATGATTATCTTGGCTTCTAATAGCTTATTTAAATAGCCTGGAGGCTTGCGAGTGTTACTATTTGGTCGAATTGCTTCTGGGTAAGTTCGATCGAAGCTAACTTTCCATCCTAAGTTGATAAAAAGCTTGAGGGCATGATTCCAGCGATTAAAAATTTTCCGTCCTTTATCAGAATTTAAGCGAGCTTTGTTGATTACGGTTTTTGGCAATGCCGTCTCTAGCAGAGTTTGGACTCGATATTCTCCTGTTGGATGCATCCGGCTATTAACGGTGATGTAAATTGCTAGCCTAAGTGCTAATTCATCATGATAGGGGTTGATTTTAAGTACTTGCTGAGCAAGGTAACTAAATTGATACAATGCTTCTCTTGCTTTAGCCCCTGCTCGATTGAGAAAATTTTTAGTCCAGAGTCCTGGTCGGATAGTAATAAATATCTCATAAGGCTTCTCTACTTTTTTGCTAAAAAGGTCAGCTGTTCCTCGTGGATCGACTACTGATTCCCACATTCTTCCAGTTGGACAACTAACATCTATTTTGTTGGTGCTTCTTCCTTCAATCCATACGGCTCTTGAAACAAGACAAGATAGAGCAAAGGCTGCTTTGGCAATTTCGTTCAGTTTTTGAAATTGGGAAATGTCGGTTCTTTTATCCCAACCTAATTCCCTAATTAGATCGGTTCCCTTAAGAGTAAATTGACTTTCCCAAGGAATAACTTGATTCATAGTATGTGCCGCATAAATTAGATACATTTTGGCTGAAGTAAAGCCAAATTTATCAATTATTTGTTCCGCAGCTTCCCAAGGGAGTAATTCAATGTCGCCAGGACTACTAATGTAATGTTCGATATAGTTACTGGATTTACTTTTACACTGTTGTTTAAAAACAGCTAATCCTTCCGAATCTGTCCACAAATCTTTTCTTAGTTGAGCTTGAATTCCAGAAGCGAAGATAGCAGAACTTGGAATAGGTGTAGTTGATTTATTGAGATAAAGTCCTGGTTCGGTAATTGGTGTAGGTTTTGATATCAGTCCTAAAATTTCTGCAACTTCTTCTTGGGAAATTTCTGCTAGATTTATTTGCTGAATTAGCTCTTCAGATTTGTAGAAAGCACAGGAATTTTTGATAAAATTTTCTAGAGTTTTTTCATCTTTAATATTTACGGAATCTGGAAATTTGATTTTTTCATCTCCGTTTAGATATAAATCTTTGTTGTTCCATTTTTCAATTCGCTCAAGAATCCATTCAGCTTGCTCCTCCCAAAACTGCTGAGTAAAGTATCCTTGAAAAGATTGTTTTAAACGGGATATTAGTTCAGGTGTAATATTAAACTCAGAGTAATCGTTTGTGGTACTTTCTTTTTCTTGTGAATGTAAAGAGTTGAAAAAATTGTGAAGTTTAATAGCTACGTTAGATAATATTCTATATTCCAATTCTCCTTCGTCATGTAACTGTTCAGCATATTTATAGATAAGCTGGTAATTATTCATGAGAATAAAAAGTTAAATTTATACATTAAAATAGATTCCCCGTCCCGCTCGTAGGATTTTACCTTGATTTTCTAACTGTCGCAGGTACTCCTAGTGAATTCGCCACTCTCTCAGTTATCGGGGTTTGGCAATTCCCTCGGAACGCAAGAGGTCAAGAGGTCAAGTATCTGCTCGATTTTAGATTGGGTCATGGTAAGGAAGTATTCTTTGAAATCATGTCGGTATTATAAACATTCAATAAAAACGTAAGCAAATATAATCAAACAACAACAAATGTTTGGTGATAGTAGTGTAGTAAAATATTATTGAAACCAGATGCAATGACTTAGTTTGATAAGGTGAAAGTCCTTGGCACAACCGCTTAAACAGTTTTACTGATAGTCAGGGGTCGAACAAACATCAAGTTAACGAGCAAATCAAAAAAAACAGAAAGTGGTTTTAACTGCAAAAGTAATCCCAACAACCTTATTGGTGGAGGGATAGAGGGTGTGTAGTTCACCCATTTAGGATTATTCCTAATAAAGTAAAAAATATATTTGACTATATTTTTCATAACTATTTATCTGCCTTCTTTAAGGTTATAAACCAACTAAAAATCCGAAGTTAATTTTGGACGACTTCCTAACACTGCCAAAGGTAATAAAACTAAGAAATATCGGCTATCTTTCGAGATCGGCGGTTTTAGCTTCGGGGTCATCGACCTGAGCAATATTGCTGGGCTCCTTGCGCTCACCTAGACGATCGCGAAGCTTAGGAGTAGAGTTAGTAACTGCTTCTGTCGGCACGGCAGGAGCAGCTTCAATCGCTTCTAAAACTTGTTGGAGAGCGGCGATCGCAGGTTCATCTAGAGAAGGTACATCTGTCAAAGAAATCCAACGATTAGTTGCCTTGTCGTGTTGAGCAACCATTTTGACTTGCCCCCGATCTACAAGCTGCATAATGCGGTTACTCGAATTATAAGTTAGTTTAAATTGTTCGTTTTGATAGAGCTTTTTTGTAGAAGTAGAATTTAAAATTCTAGCCAAAGTTGGGATAGCTTTAGTAACTGCCTCTTGTTGTTTTTCGAGGGGGGTTTTAAGCCGAGGTTTAACTGAATCGGGTAGCCGATAACCAGAAGTTACTCGTCTCCCGTCATCTCGCGCCACTCCCTCAACTCGTTTTCCTCGTCTTTCTGTAGCCACAGATCTGTCGGAGTCTCTCCCATTTTTAGGTTGGGGGCGAGGTCTTCTAGTTCCATGTGGGGATACTCCCTGGAGTCCGAGGGGTGTTCGGTTTCGGGTTCTCCCATAATTAGCACTCGAAAGTCGGGTGATGTCCCCTCGACAGCACAGCCCCTCTCTACCATCTCGTTGACGAGCTGACTGGTACGTTCGGGTGATGCTGGGATACTGGTGTCGCTCCACCATGCGGGAATGTCCCGTGACTCGTTTTGGTTGTTGTCCATAATGATTTTTTAAATTATTGATAACTGTTCCCATTCTGCCATTACGGTCGGGGATGAGAATTTTCGTCCTGTCTTTAGTGGGCAAAAGAGTATAGCCTTTGACTTCTAATGAAGCTAAAGTATTTTTGATTCGATCGAGGTCGGTATCGTCTACGCTAAAGCTATAGAGAGTATCTTGCCCTTTGGGGTCTTCGATAAAATAGCTCACGCGAGACTGGTTAAATTCTTGACCAATACGGGCTGCACCGTAGGCGATCGTCTCTGAGTTATTCACTCCTTTAAATGTGGCAATAAGGGCATTGTTTGCCGAAGCTCCGTTGCCCCATACTCGTAAAGTATCGCTGACGAGGGGACGCTCGATTTCTTCTGTTACCACCTCAAGCATTTGCTCCTTAATAGCTACTGCTGCTTCAGTGTTAAGGCTATTTTTAGCTTGGTTAAAGTTTTCCTCAACTCCTTCATTAGCAAAGCTAATAAAGCTCATTGGAGTAGTTGTTTTAGTGGTTTGATGTTTTACCATGACGAGATCATCTTGAGAATAATTACCAGTATTTGCGCGATCGCGAAGCCTACCCGCAGGGTAATCGCCCCAAGCTTGCCGATATTTCTCGGTAGAAGATTCTTGGTCGGAAAAAGTCGCCAAACCAATATATTGAGAAGCCACATCAGCCATCGCTAAGTCCTTTTTCATGTGGTATGCTACTTTCTCATTAGCTGATTTAACTGATTTTAGAGGATTATCTTGTTGAGATTGAGATTTGCCTGCTACAGACTTAGGTGCTGGGTGTGCTAGATCTACTTCTTTTCTAGTAGTAAAATCCAACACCTTACCATTAACGTAATCCCCTAGCGGTTCAAAAGTAAGACCCCACACCTCATGACCTGCTTCTAACTTGCCTTTAAATAATGCGGGTAAAGCTTCGGGGGCGTGTTTTTCTCTCTCGGCCCATTTTTGTTGAAATGCGCTCTCTTGCACTCGCTCTCTTGTTAGGCGATACTGTTTCCCTACCCGGATCACAATCTGTCCTGTAGGATTTTTCTTGTCTCCCTGGTAGGCGAGCGCGAGATCTCCTTCTTTAAATCCGTAGGCTTTATAGGGTTGGAAATTGCGAGTAGTGTGAGTTCTACCATGACGCATAGCTTCAAAGCAGTTATCAACGGGTAGAGAATTCTTTTTTCCATGCAGGTGCAAAGGAAAGTTCATGCTCATCGGCTTGCCGACAATGTTTACCCCAGAAGCAGCTTTAGCTTTATTATTCTGTCCTGGCTTGAGGCTAATAACCTTTTTACCGTTGACCTGAGATAGTCGGGCTATTTTAGATTTAGCCCGGTCGTAGCTGTAGGCCACGGCCCGAATATAGCCAGAATCGCTGCCTACTCCAGACATATAGTCGTTGTCATTATAGTAGCGACAGGTGTTGAGCCAGTTTTTACCGCCGTTGGCATCAATAGCTGCAATTAGTTCTGGATGCTGAGTAAACTTGACCTCTAATAAATCCTTGGTTAGCTGATAAGTTTGCTTTCGAGGAATTGTCGGCGCGAGCGCGCTATAGGCAGCTTGAGTACTGGGATAGGTTCGATCTTTAAATTCGATCGGTCGCGATATTTTCTCAGGATTATTTTTATCTTGAGGATTGGCTAAAGCTTCAGCAAGCTCATTTCCTGGCTTACCCAAGCTCAGCGGTAAAGCCTGTTGGGGGTCGATAAATTCAGGTAGAGGCATATAGCAGTCGGGACGCTCCCTAAGTAGTTCGATTGGCGTTCTAACTCCCAAATTGGTTATCACTACAGGTGTAATATTTTCTTTAATTAAATGCTCGACTTCCGTTTGATATAAGCTGTACTTTTTTTCCCCTAATAGAGCCTTTAATTGCTCGGTGGCGCAATCAAATTCGTATTCATCCTCGTAATCTTGAGTAAAATGTTGATATACCAATTCCTCTTGAGGAATCAAAAATTGTGAAAGTATTGTTTGAGCCCGAACCAGATTGTCTCCTGCTAAAACTTCCACCGCCGAGTTTGGCGAGTCGATCTTAGATTCGGGTTCTAAACGAGAATTAAGCCACTGATAATCATAGCGATTTAGTTCCTTGGCTAAAGTGATAGCTTCTATCTGACTCAGTAAGGTACTGTGTTTGACCAATTCAACTAACTTAGCTGAAGGTGTCACCACATCTGAGGTTTTATCGGGTAAATCGGCATCTAATAAAGGATAATCGAAACCCAGGTCTAAATTGACCGCGAGAGAGGGCGAGGTTTTCCCCATTCGAGGACAAGCCTCGCCCTCTCTAATCGCGGTGTTGACCGCTTCGAGTTCTCCAGATTGATTAAGCAACAGATCGTCTTTGACTAGATCTAAATCGCTAAAATTATTTTGCAAAAAAACCCGATAAGCTAGTTTGGTGGGCAATCCCCCTAAATGCTCGTCAAATAAGCGATTGAGCTTAAAATTAGCGGTAAGATCTTGCCAATCAGCAGCATTAATAGCAGTGGTAGGAACAGAATAAACGACAAATCCCTTACGCTGCTCTAAAGCTGTAGAACTATCGTTAACCAGAGTAAAATTGTATTTCTCTAATAAAGATGATAAAAATTCTACCTTAGATGAATCCAAAATCAAATCCAAAGAAGGAATAACCGTTTTTGCTCCTTCTCTGTCGCTCCAGGTGCGATCGCCAAAACGAGCAATCGTCTGATAACTTTTAGCCTGGGCTAAAAATTCTTGAGTAGTAGCATCAGCCCTTTCAAGGTGGGTTAACAAAGTGACTTCCAATTTGAGCAAAAACTCGTGAATTAGCTCGAGTTTTTGCTCGCGAATTTTCCTCTGACCGAGGAATTTTGTCCAAAATCCCTGCCGATGACATCAGGTTTGAACTTGTTGCTGATGAGCGTAGCGATATGAAGTCAAGACAAGTTGTTCGCGCCATC
>JASJEI010000069.1 GCA_030064795.1 Pleurocapsa sp. MO_226.B13
AGAATTGTTCTGTTTGAAAGTATTTTACTTCCTGCTGTTGGTGGATTTCTCTGCGGATTTTCCCTGTGGGAGTTAGTTCGCGCGCTGGTGCGGTAATTAACGATCTCTCCGAGATCTGCCGAAGGGCAGCCCGCTGTTTTTCTTAAATGAGGATAGAAAACCTCTTTGTTCCATTCGATTATACATTCACGATATCGACAGGAGCGATCGTTTATTTGAACTACTTTACCGTTATGTTTGTCACACCAAGCTTTTACTGTCGGTTTTTGAGGCTTGAGTAGTTTAATTTTGGACATTTTTCTTGCTCGGACGTTTTTTGATTCTGATGTTGAAAGATGGGTTTTTCGGTTCTTCTAGTAATTGCCTCAAAGCTCGGTTATACTCTTTAACATTATTGAGTTGTCTTTCTAGCTGAACAGAATAATCTAATAGCTCTTCGTAATCCGCTTGCAGTTTTTTGAAGTCGTTTTGATTACTAATAGGAAATAAGGAAGGTTTGTCCGAACTTTTAGTTTTTGCTTCAAGCTGCACATACTCTTTTGCCAATTCTAAGTAGTCAGAGAAATGGGCTATTGCTAATTCTTTAGCCTTATCTGGATTCGCATCTAGGTAACGTTTGAGACGTTCTAGTTCAAATTTGCTGTAGAGATTCTCAAGATTATTCATGGTTTTTGTACTGTTTTTGTAAGTTAATTGAATTCTTTGATAAATTTCTCAACTTTAGAAGTGTCTGAAGTTATGATGTTGTCTAAGTCTTTTAACTCATTTGTTTCTTCAGATAACCCGTGAAGTTCAATGTAATTCTGTAGTTGTTGAAGATTATTGAGCGCAACTCTTAAATTTTGACTAAGCCTCGAATTTTCTCGAATAAGGCTCATGTTTTTTTGGGCTAGTATTCTCTTATCTTGTAACAGTTGTTTATTTTTCTGAGTCAATTTTTGATTATGTTCGTTTAATTGAATGGTTTGTTGAATCAATTGTTCATTGACTAGAATTATTTCGGAAGTTTCTCCAATCTTGTCCAAGTTGGCTATCAAAGTAGCTAAAGATTTGCAAAATTTAAGCATGATTTTTTAATACCGTTTCGTATAAATCTTGTTTTGTGACTTCACTGGTTATCAAAAACCAACAATCATCACAGTAGTCTTGAAGAGCGTCGCTACCGCCAAAGCAGTATGGGCGGATTCTTTTACAGCCTGGACAGATGTAATAATTATTTTCTGCTTCACATTGCCCAAAAGTACACTAGAACTCTTGCAAAAGTTTTTCGTGGTATGATTAGGGGTTAGGTAATTTTTTCTTAGGGCGATCGCTACAAACTAAAAAGTTGCTCAAATCGGTACAAAAGTTTTTTATGATAGTGTAAAAAGTTAAATTTTCGATTAATTAAAAATGAAATATTGGCAAGCTAAGAAACTATCAGCAAGTAAATTTAAACGCAAAACTGGAGTTAAAAAAAACGTTTCAATTTATGGTTCGTATAGTTAAGACAAAAGAGAAAGAAAAAAAGAAATCTGGTCGTCCTTGTCAATTAAAAATTGAAGACCAAATTTTGTTAACTCTTGAGTATTTAAGCGGACATCTCACGATTCTGAGGTCTCCTCAGAATCCGTGTCCTTGAGAATACCGAACTTATTATCATATAGGAATTGATTGGAAAATATCAGAATCAACTGCCTGTCGTATTGTCTTAAAAATTGAAAATATTTTAATTCAATCTCGAAAATTTAGTCTTCCAGGTAAGAAAAAATTATTAGACCCTTATCTAGATGAAGATTTAATTTTAATGGATGTGATGTCAAGTCCAATTGAAAGACCTACAAAACACCAACATGGCGATTGGATATGCTGGGGAAACCCCAGCATCCCTCGCCATCAAAAAAGTTTTTATAGTGGAAAACAGGGAGAACACACCTTAAAAACACAAGTGGTTTTTGGACAAAAAAGGAATCAAATTATATGTCTAGCTCACTCAAAAGGAAAAACTCATGATTTTAAATTATTAAAAAATAGTCAGACAAGATTTCATAAATTTCTTAGGGTCATAGCGGATAAAGGATATCAAGGACTTGCTAAACTTCATGATTTAAGTGAAACCCCCATTAAGAAACCTAAAGGCAAAAAATTAACTAAAGCTCAAAAAAAATATAATCGGGAATTAAATCGTTTAAGAATTGCGGTCGAACCGCCGACCCACCTGGAGTTGAACTCCAGGTGGAACGTGGCGGTGCATTCCGCACACGTTAAGCGTAGGCTAAAAATATTTAAAATCTTATCTTATCCTTATCGCAATCGTCATCGCAGATTTGGATTAAGAAGTAATTTAATTGCAGGTATTTATAATTACGAATTAGCTATTTAAATTTAATTAAAAATGGAGAAAAAATTAAATTAACTATCAAAAATTCAGTGAGCAACTAATAACTGAAACAATTTGTGCTGCCAATTTTCATAAGATGGCGATCGCCATCTTTTTATCCACTCAAAAAATCACTCAATTATCGTTATTTTAATCAGCATAAATTAAAACAAAAATAACCCAATATCATACCATAAAAAACTTTTGCAAGAGTTCTATTCTACTGTGGGTTCGACTCCCACTCTCTCCGCTTTTATGTATTGTGTCCAATACGATACATAATTCTGGGTTGGTATCCAAATTGGTGAAGGAACTTGACTGTAAATCAAGTGCTTGTGTGCTGAACTTGGGGGTTCGAGTCCCTCCCAACCCACCAAAACATTATCCCCCAGTAGCTCAGTTGGTAGAGCGTCTGTCTGAAGAGCAGAAAGTCACTGGTTCAATTCCAGTCTGGGGGGCTGATGGGAAGTAGGCAAATAGGCAAAGCCATCGCACTTTGAATGTGAAGTTTGGGGGTTCGATTCCCTCCTTCCCAGTTATGCTCCTGTAGCCCAATCGGAAGAGGCAGCAAGTTTAAGCCTTGTTTAGTGCGAGTTCGAGTCTCGCCAGGAGTACCAAATGTTCGCCCTCGTGACGGAACTGGCATACGTGCTGGTCGAAGACCAACCAGATTTTGTGGGTTCGACTACATGCGGCGAACTATGCGCCTTTGTACCGAGGGTATTTACGGGATGTAGCGCAGTGGTAGCGCGTCTGTTTTGGGAACAGAAAGTCGTCCTAAAGCGATTGTCTTGAATGTCAAGTTGAATTTGTCTTTTGGTGCGATCGCTATGAATTGAATCCAGGCAAGATAATTAGACATCACACCAATACACCAATCATTAGAACTCTTGCAAAAGTCTTTCGTGGTCTAATAAAAAGTTTTGTGATTTTTGCTTAGGGCGATCGCTATCAACTAAAAACTTGGTCAAAAATGGTACAAAAGTTTTTTATGATAGTGTAAAAGGTTGGATTTTTTATTAATTAAAAATGAAATATTGGCAAGTTAAAAAACTATCATCAAGTAAATTTAAACGAAAAACTGGAGTTTAAAAAAACTTTTCAATTGATGGTTCGCATAGTTAGAGCTAAGGAGAAACAAAAAAAGAAATCTGGTCGTCCTCCCAAATTAAGAATTGAAGCTCAAATTTTATTAACTCTTCAGTATATAGCGCGAATATAGAACTTATTATCATATAGGAATTGATGGGAAAATATCAGAATCAAATGCCTACCGTATTGGATTAAAAATTGAAAATATCTTAATCCAAGGAGCGAAAATTTAGTCTCCCAGGGAAGAAAAAATTATTAGACCCTTCTCAGACGTGAAGACTTAATTTTAATGGATGTCACACAATGAATGGAAAAATATGGGGGGTCTTCAGTAGCCGATAACTTAATAATTTTGCTCAATAACTTAAATTAAAAGACCCCCCATATTTTTTTTCTTCTCTTTCGTGATGGAGAGTCCAATTGAAAGACCTAAAAAACATCAAAAAAAATTTTATAGTGGAAAACAAAGGCAGCATACTTTTAAAAAACAAGTAGTATTTGGACAAAAAAGTAATCAAATCATAGGTTTAGCTCACTCTAAAGGGAAAATCCATGATTTTAAATTATTTAAAAATAGTCAGACAAAATTTCATAAATACCTGAAAGTAATAGCTGACAAAGGATATCAAGGAATTGCCAAGCTTCATAATTTAAGTCAAACGCCAATTAAAAAATCTAAAAAGAAAAAGTTGACCAAAGAGCAGAAAAAGTATAATCGTGAATTAAATCGGTTAAGAATTGCTGTTGAACACGTCAACCGTCGGCTAAAAATCTTGAAAATCTTATCTTATCCCTATCGAAATCGTCACCGACGATTTGGTTTAAGAAGTAATTTGATAGCAGGCATTTATAATGCGCGAATTAGCTAGAGTAATTTGCTAAAAACTAAATTAATCTTTAAGATTTCAGTCATTATTTAATTGCCTGAAACAATTTATGCTGTCAATTTTTTATTACCAGCGATTGCGCTCTTTTTATTTACTCAAAAAATCTCTCAATTCCCATTATTTTAATCAGCAGAAATTTTAATAAAATAACCCTTAATCATACCATAAAAAACTTTTGCAAGAGTTCTAATCTATTCTCAACTATCTGAGATTACTCCTACAGTTTTGTATCCTTGGCATGGCAACAATAAGCTACAGGATAACTGGAAGCAGTATTTCAACTTTGTAGCTGAGGTGTTGGGTAGAGAAGAAACTGCACGAGAAGTATGGCAAAAATACGATCGCCGTATCGAACAGTTGAAGAAAGCATTAGGCGATCGCTATAAAGATAAAACAATTTCTGTTGTTATTTTCTGTTGTGGTGGAATAAATAGTGAAACAGAGAATTCATTTATTGGTTCAATTCTTAGCGATGCAGGGCTGCAACGTCCAGAATCTCAACGCTATAAGCCTCAAGGCTATATCAATATTTCTGAAGAAACTTTAGAGATGGCTGATGGCGATGTCATATTTGTTGTTGTTTATGGTGGTAACGAGACAGGAGAAAGAGATTTAGATACTATTCAGCAAAAACCACTCTGGCAAAAGCTCAAAGCAGTTCGACAAAATCGAGTTTATTACGTAGATCCAACAACTTGGAGAGGTCGTACCCCACTTGCTGCTGATGCAGTCCTCGACGATCTGGAGAAGTACCTGATTAAAAAATAAATTCAGGCGATAAGCCTACGGCATGGCTTCGCTAGTGCGACCCGTTTCGGTCTAACAAGTTCAATACTTGGAACGCTCTCGGGGGTTTTCTGAACCTAGAAAACTTAACAACTTTTCTATCTTGGGGGTTAAATTCCCCTCATCGAATGAGACGCTTGAATCCATCTCCTACGTGCTGTATTAATACGAAAGCGATCGCCTTTCTCGAAAACTTAATTATCTATCGCTCCTGCTCAAAAGTATAATCAATAATTATTCTTATTAAGCTGAGATACAACTATTTGGTATTGAATTTTCTATGACTTTAACTATTTCTGAAGCAGAGTACGGGCTTCTATGTCAAAAAAGTTCTCGACCCCAACAATATAATTTGAATGTAGAAAAATTCGAGGTGTGTTCGGAACGACCACAAAACCTCGGACAAACAGGATATACCTGTAAGGCAGAATTAACCCCAGGAATAGAGTTAAAGATATTGAATTGGAGATGCGATCGTGATTTAATTCTTACCGCACCAGTACACGAGCATCAAATACAGTTATTTATCTTAACTTCAGGATCTATTACTAACAAAGAAGTTTATCCTACATTTGACAAAAAACTGAGTTATCTCTCTGGAAGTGGTGTTTCACCTGCATATCAAACTAAGTTTAGTCGCTCGCAACATCTGACAGGTATTAACATACATATCGAACCAGAAGTTTTCCGCAGTTTCATTGACGATTTCTATCGTAATAATTCTGCTTTTACTAAGCTATTTCTCAAACAAAATGAATGGAAAACATCATTTTTCCCGAAAGTAACCCCTGCAATGCGAACTTTAGTGTGGCAAATAGCTGATTGACTGACAAAACTTTGTAAGACGCTTGCCAAATATGGCTTTCAACAGTTGTTCGCTCGATTAGCAAAAGACTTACTCTGTAAGTCTTTGAGACTAATGAACAATGTTTCAAAAGCAAGAGTCAAAACAACTAGTAAAAAAAGTCCGTATTTTCCATCGCTGTAATTCTTGACTAGCAAGCACTTGAGCGTTTTGCTCTGGATCTTTTGTCAGTCAACCAGGGCAAATAGTCAACACGCCCTATCGAGGTATGACTAAAAAGCTCTATCTCCAGGCTAAGGTGCTAGAGTTGCTGGCAATACAGCTAGACCCAATTATTGCGGAATTCGATTCATTTCCTGCCAAATCGACTTTAAAACCACAAACAATCGATCGCATCTATCAAGCCAGAGATATTTTATTGACTCGGTTAGAAAATCCACCATCAATCGCCGAATTAATTCAACAGGTTGGAGTTGGCGATCGCACTTTGCGTCGTGGTTTTCGTGAACTATTTGGTACAACGGTTATTGGCTATCTTACTTCACAGCGTATGAAGCAAGCAGAACAACTATTAAGAGAAGGAAAACTCTCAATTAGTGAAGTTGCTAATATAGTTGGCTATTCTCATTTAGGTCATTTTAGTGCTGCTTTCAAACGCGAGTTTGGCATTACTCCTAGTCAATGTTTGGCAGGAAAAAAATCAATATGACTGTTTAGGGATCGCAGTGCCGTTTTTTGGATAGACAAGCTTTCATATACTTCTATACACTACTCCTCATTAACTATTAAGAATATTTCTAAATAAGGCGGTTATCCGCTTGGTCTGAGGAGTTTTGATGAAAGTATTATTGCGTTTTTTATCTTTGGGTAGTTTTTTAGGTTTGGTTGTAGTTAGTCCCGTTGGTGCCGAGACAAGGGAGATAAGGGGACAAGGGGGACAAGGAGCGGTAGGGGCGAACGGTCGTTCGCCCCTACAGGTTGGGACGGCTGCCGATCTATTTGCCCAGGGGGTGACGCGGGTGACGGGAGTGCAGATTAATCCCACCGAGTCGGGGTTTGAGCTAGTGTTAGAAACAGTGGCGGGAAGTGAAGGGTTAGTGCCGTTGATTCTACCTCAAGGGAATGATTTGGTAATCGATATTCTGGATGCAACTTTGGCATTCTCGATTCGGAATGGTGTGGAGGAACTTAATCCCGCACCAGGAATTATTAGAGTTAAGGTTAATCAAGTCAAGGAAAATAGCATCAGAGTTAGGATTACTGGGGAAAACCAAGCACCAAGCGCGGAAGTAGTTACTGAAAGAGATAATTTGGTTTTAAGCATTACTCCTGATGGGACGGTAGCAGAATCAGAACCAGTTGAAGAAATTGAAGTTATTGCTACAGGGGAAGCAGAAGAAGATGGTTACAGCGTTGATAATGCGACGGTAGGCACGAGAACTGATACACCGCTTAAAGATATTCCTCAATCGATTCAAGTTGTACCTCAAGAGGTAATTGAAGACCAGCGTGCAACCACTCCCAATGAAGCTTTACAAAATGTGCCTGGTGTAGCACCAGGAGGTATTTCTCCTCGTACATTTTCCAATAGCTTCTTCATTCGCGGGTTTAATGCCTCTGATAATACTCTAACTAACGGATTACCAGACCAGACAAATCAAAGTGTCAATGTTTTTTCTAATATCGAGCGAGTGGAAGTGCTGAAAGGTCCTGCATCGGTTTTGTTTGGTCAGGGGACAATTGGAGGTGTGGTTAACTATGTAACTAAGCAACCCCAAGCCGATCCTTTTTATTCCTTAGAAGTTTCAATTGGTAATTTCGATCTTTATGGTGGTGCGCTGGATTTATCTGGATCGCTGAACGAACAGGAAACTGTACTATATCGTTTGAATGGTTTTGCTGAAACTAACGAAAGCTTTATTGATTTTTATGACCGACAAAGATATCAAATTGCTCCTGCTTTAACTTGGCAGATTAGCGATCGCACAGAGATAACTTTTGAAGCTGACTATGCCCAGGTAAATGCACCTTTCGACCAAGGAATACCCGCAGAGGGAAGTGTACTGCCTAATCCTAATGGTGAAATTACCCGCGATCGCTTTATTGGCGAACCCGATCTAGATGATAGTCAAAATCGCGTATTTAGAATTGGTTACGACCTCGAACATAGCTTCAATGACAACTGGCAATTAAGGAGTGTGTTTCGGGCTTCTTTGCTGCGTCTCGATCGAGATCTCACGTTTTCTTCAGGACTAGAAGACGATCTGCGTACCTTAAATAGAGGCTTCGACGAGCAAGATTTCAATGACAATATCTACAATCTAGATAACTATGTTGTTGGGGAGTTTGCCACGGGAAATATTAAGCATAAGCTGGTAGCAGGATTCAATTTATATCGTCAAGATACTAATCTCACAGATATAGGATTAGAAATTGCCTCAATAGATATATTCGATCCCGTATATGGTAGTTCTCCTACCGATGAAACTATTTTTGAGTTTGATATTAAAAACCAAACCCAATCTCTCGGTTTATTTGTTCAAGACCAAATCAATTTTACCGATAACTTTATAGTTTTATTGGGCGGACGTTTTGATATTGCCAGCCAAGATTTTGAAGAAGCTATTGAAGGAACAAATGATTTTGGTCAAGAAGAAGCATTCAGCCCCCGCGTCGGCATTGTCTATCAGCCCATCGAAGCAATTTCGCTATACGCTAGCTTTGCCCGTTCATTTCAACAAACCACCTCAGTTTTTAGCCGTGCTTTAGCCGAACCAGAAAGAGGTACGCAGTACGAAATAGGCGTTAAAGCTGATATCAGCGATCGCCTTTCTGCTACTTTGGCATTTTACGATCTAACCCGTGCTAATGTCGAAACCAGCGATCCAGAAAATCCTAATTTTACAATTCAAACGGGAGAACAAAACAGTCAAGGGATTGAATTAGATATTAGTGGTGAAATTTTACCTGGTTGGAACATTATTGCAGGCTATGCTTACACTGATGCTCGTATTACCGAAGACAACGATCTGCCAGTCGGAAACAATTTGAATAACATTCCCGAAAATGCTTTTAACTTTTGGACAACCTATGAAATACAACGAGGTTTTTTAGCTGGATTGGGTTTTGGTTTGGGATTATTTATTGTCGGCGATCGACCAGGAGATTTAGATAACTCTTTTGAGTTACCCAGTTATACTCGCACCGATGCAGCTATTTTCTATAAACGAGATAGTTTTCGGGCAGCAGTTAATTTTAGAAATCTATTTGATGAAGACTATTTTATCTCGGCGCAAAATCGAAACCGTGTTTTTCCTGGCGATCCGTTTACCGTTATCAGTTCTTTATCCTATGAGTTTTAATTCTTCTGTCAATTTTTCTGCTCGATGATAATTACAACAAAACTAAAAACTTCTCGGCGACGCTTTTTTTACCTAATGTTTTGGGGCATTTTTACAGCAATGCTGGTTGTGGCTTGCAGTTCCACCAACGATGTAAGTTCTTCTAGACAGTCAGATGATTGTCGGGTTATACAGCATACAATGGGCAAAACCTGTATCCCTCGCAATCCTCAACGAGTTGTGACCCTCAGAACCGATCATCTGGCTAATAGTTTGGCGTTAGGCGTTCAACTCATTGCATCTGCCTTTGTTGAAGGTTTCCCTGTCTCAGAAGTTCTTCAAGATCGAGTAGATAAGATTGAAACTGTTGGGGATATAAATAACCCTAGTCTGGAGAAAATTTTACTGCTCAAGCCAGATTTAATTATTTCTAATTCCAGATTAGAGAGCATTTATCCGCAGCTATCTCAAATTGCACCTACGGTTGTTTTAGATTTGCCTTTTCCACCTTCTCCCTGGAAGGAGCAATTTAAGGAGTTGGCTCAGATATTAGATAAAGAAGAAACATATCCGCAATTGATGGCTGAGTATTGGCAACGAATTGAAAACCTCAAACAAGCTCTAGGCGATCGCTCGAAAAAACTAGAAATATCGATTGCGGGAACAGCTTCAGGGGCAGGAATTTGGGCTTATGGAGAAAAGCATCCCGTTGGGGACATCTTAAATGATATTGGACTGCAACGACCACCAATACAAAGAGGTAATTTTTACTATCTCGAAAATATATCTGAAGAAAAATTGTCTGACATTGATGGCGATATTCTTTTCCTAACTTCCTGGGGTAGAGAAGAAGATAGAGAAATTGGACAAAAGCTAAGTCAAAAACCTTTGTGGCAAAAACTCAAGGTAGTTCGACAAAAACAAGTATATGTTGTCGGACATTATTGGCATAATGCAGGCAATATTTTAGCTGTTAACGCTATTCTCGACGATCTTGAGAAATATCTGCTTAATTCATTTTCTGATTCATAGGGCGATCGCTTTTAATGCTTAGCCATTATAATCTGGTCTTTTAGGACTCTTCCCAGGTCTCTCACGAGTTTCTCAATCTTTTCTGTTGAAATACTGAAAGTAAAGAGCGAAAGACTATGGATAGAGTTTTACTGATTATAGTTGCCAGTGCGATCGCTATTTTATTAGTTTTGTTGTTAGTCCAGATTAGATCCGATCGCTCGGTTCAGAAGATCTGGCGATCGCTAAAAACCGAACCCAGCGATACTGTTTTTGCCGAAGATCTGGTTGCTAACTTAGATGAACCAGTACGACGTTATTTCTTGCAAGCCATTAAACCTGGGGCACCTTTGGCTTCCTACATAGAACTCAACCTGAGTGGTAGTTTCTGACTCCAACCCGATGCAGACTGGCTACCAATGCAAGCATCACAAATTATTTCCACCTCTCCTGGTTTTATTTGGCAAGCAACAATCGGCAAGGGTTTGATGAAATTTAGTGGTGCAGATTATTACAATCAAGATCGGGGTAGAGTGAGATTTTCTCCTCACGGGGTTTGATTCCCATAGTCAACCATAGTCAACGCTCAAACCAAAGATGTCGCTCGTTCTAGTGCTGGGAAGATTAGGTGCTGAATATATTTGGTTGCCTTCAGCTTTACTGCTTCAAAACGGCGTGGCGTGGCGGACAATTGCTGATAATGTCATCCAGGCTAATTTTAAAATAGATAACGAAGCGATCGCTCTTTCTTTGACTATCGACCAGGATGGCAAACTACTCAAACTATCTTTACCACGATGGGGAGAGGGGACAGAAAACAATGACTGGCAATATATTCCTTTTGGCGAAGAAGTCGAGGCAGAAACAACTTTTGACGGATACACTATTCCCGCCAAGATTTCTGCTGGCTATTGGTTTGGTACAGATAGTTACTCAGCATTTTTTCCCTCGACTATCAAACAAGTAAATATGTGTTCTACTTGAAACACGCTTTTGTTCTAGAACAGATGAACCACGACTGAGGAGCAAAATTGTGTTTTAACTCCTAGTTACTAAGATGTTCGGCAATAAAGTTGGTGTAGATCTCACCTTTAATAAAAGCGGGAGTTTCTAAGATTTGCTGGTGAAATTCAATCGTAGTAGGAACTCCAGTAATAGCACACTCGCGCAAAGCTCGCTTCATGCGCTTGATTGCCGTATCGCGATCTTCTCCCCAGACAATTAGTTTACCAATCAGGGAATCATAATAGGGTGGAATTTCGTAATCTGTGTAGACATGAGAATCCATTCTGACTCCAGGGCCTCCTGGCGGTAAATAGGCACTGATCCGTCCTGGATGGGGACGGAAGTTGTGTTTGGGATCTTCGGCGTTGATGCGACATTCGATCGCATGACCCTGTAAATCTATTTGCTCTTGAGTAAAACGCAGCTTTTCTCCTTGTGCGACGCGGATCTGTTCGGCAATCAGATCGATTCCCGTAATTGCTTCGGTGACGGGATGTTCTACTTGGATGCGAGTATTCATTTCCATAAAGTAGAAATCTCCCGATTTATCCAACAGAAATTCTACTGTTCCCACACCAACATAATCGATCGATTTTGCTGCTTGAACCGCAGCCTCCCCCATTTTGGCTCGTAATTGAGGGCTGAGAACCGCACTAGGAGCTTCTTCTAATAATTTTTGGTGACGACGCTGGATCGAGCAGTCTCTTTCGCCCAGATGGATTACATTACCGTGACTATCGGCCAGAATTTGGAATTCAATGTGACGGGGAGATTCGACAAATTTCTCTAGATATACACCACCGTTACCAAAGGCTGCTTCTGCTTCTCCCTGGGCAGCTTGAAACATTCTGATTAAATCCGATTCGTCGCGTACCAAACGCATTCCTCTACCACCACCACCAGCAGTAGCCTTGATCATTACGGGATAGCCAATGTTGTTAGCGACGGCTTTAGCTTCTGATTCATCTCTCAATAAGCCGTTGCTACCAGGAACGGTGGGGACACCAGCTGCCTGCATGGTTTTTTTTGCCGTCGATTTATCTCCCATCGCTAACATAGCTTCTTTAGAAGGGCCGATAAAAGTTAGTTGATGGTCATTGCAGATTTCGACAAAACGTGCATTTTCTGCCAAGAATCCATAGCCTGGATGAATTGCCGTGGCGTTACGAGTCAAAGCAGCAGCAATGATATTGGGGATATTGAGATAGCTCTTACCAGAAGGAGCAGGCCCAATACACACACTTTCATCTGCCAACTGGACGTGAAGGGCTTGGCGATCGATGGTAGAGTGTACTGCTACAGTAGCAATACCCATTTCAGCACAGGTGTGTAAAATGCGTAGAGCAATTTCTCCTCGATTGGCGATCAGAATTTTGTCAAACTGCATTCGATGAAGTAGATAACTAGAGTCATGTTTAAGAATAAAGCTTTTTATAGCACTAAAGTTGATATTTATTATCTAATTTTGAGGGTGGACGATCGTCACTCCAGCCCCACCAAGCAGTATCGCATTCGCACTGATAAAATTCTTGATATTTTCGGCGATCGCCCATACTAACTGGGGAGCGACGATTTAACCAGACATTTTTCGCCTTTGCAGGTGGGTTTTTACAATGAGGACAACAAAAATCAATCGCGTGAACTGCGGATTTAGTCCATTCTGGAGGAACTAAAGCAAAAGCATCCATAAAGTTTATTGGGGATTGGGATCGATAAGGAATGAGGAATAAGGAATAAGGAACAAGAAAATAGAAACTAGAAGGAATCTAGATTTACATACCATTGTACTGTTATTGTTTTGGGCTTTTGAAATGATTTCCTTGAGGAGCGAATCCGAGGATAATTCTCGATGTTAATGATGAGTTAAATTGCGGATCCCGCGAGTTTGTTCGAGAATTTCTTCGATATCTTCTTGGGAAAGACGTTCGACATAGTTAATTTTGATTTCTTCTAACAGATCGATTAATAATAGCTCTATTTTATTCATGCTTTGCTGTGCCTGTAATTCGCTAGAAAAACTTTGACCAATATTATTGACTAAGCTTTCGAGTAAACGATCGAATTGTTTGTCTTCGGCTAATACTGCTTGTAAAGCACTACTAAAGGCAGTGTAGGTTTGGGATACTAGCTGATGAGACAGAGTAGTCAGGGCGCGATCGCCTCCTGGTAATAATTTGATTCCCTGGTAGGCTCGACTCTCCTTGAGGGCTTTGTCTACACTGTATTGTAATAGGGTTTCGGCTTCTGGTTGGATGGCTGGCAAGACGCGATCGGCGAGTACTTTTGCTAAAATTCTGACTATTTCGGCAGTTTCATTAGTGTTATTAATGTCGATGTAGGGATTTGCGGTTTGTTGAGATATCAACCTACTAATATCACCGTTACGGATGGAAGTTTGAATTTGATTAATCAGACGAATAATCACTACTTCAGTAACATCTTCGGCAATTCCCGCTACCAATCCCTGACTGGCTTGCTTCTGGATCGAATAGAGATTGATTATTTTTGCCTGGTTCAAACGAACTGTCACGGGGATTACTCTCAACCATCGCCAGAAAGGAACTAAGAAGAAAATATCGTACCAACGCCAGAGCATTGCGTCCAGCCAGCTTACACCAGTACGCCGACGACTGATGAGCCAAGTACGTCCGAGAAATTCTAAGCCAAAGAATACGCCAAAGGGAAAATCGATAAAGCCAAAATAGTCAACGTAGCCACCATTTTCACCAATAATTCGATAGTAATTGGTTTCAAATAGGGGTTTGAGTTCGCGATCGAAAAACTCTAACTCACCATCGACTTGGTTTTGGAAATTAGCCACAGTCCAATATCGCCAAAATGCGATCTTGGCTGAATTATTGGGGTTGGGGATATGCGATCGCATTCTGTTTTTGATTCGTTCTAGGTTTCCCGTTTTATTTGCTTCGGCAAAAGGATCGGTTTGAACTATTTCGATGCTGCGACGGCGTAAATCTCCGAAAAGGTTGTTGGCTAGAGGGGAGTCAACACCGCTAATTACGATCTCTTCTCTAAGTTGCTCGACCTTATCTAAATACTCTTCGGTATCTCGGTGAGGAACGATCCCCTTAACCACATCGTATTGAGTAATAAATTGAGAAACATTTTTGGGAATCAGATCGAGCTTGATGCCCTCCAGTTTAAGATATGCAGAATTAATTCCTCCTACTGTAACTCGACCAGATAGCCAAAAATCTCGCAAAGGTACATAGCTAAGATCGAAAACCACAATCGTCAAATTAATCACAGCTACCAGAGCCATAAATCTTTCAAACCAAAGATTGGGTCGATATTTCCTTACTCTTTCGGGAGATCTTTTGACAATAGTCATTTCATTTAATCTTTATCACTTGACATTGACCTCAAGAGCGATCGCTGTTTAAGACTCCTCTTAAAAAAATATCAGAAATCCCTTCTGCCATTTCTTGCATCGCTTGGGGTGAGGCATCGGGATCGACGATCGTCTGTTCGGAAAAACCAGCGATCGCAAAAATCCCCAAAAAGACTTTGGCGACGATTTTGGGGTTCATTTTACGGTAAATACCTTTTTCCATCGCCGTTTCAAAAAAAGCTTCTGCTACACCAGTCATTTTATCGATTACTTCAGCTTGAATACTTTCTTTTAATTCGGGATGATATTGAGCTTCGATAAAACAAACTCGTAGCAAATCGCTATTTTTGCGTATATTACTCATTCGACGGCGCATTACTTGCGATACGGCTTTATAACTGCCCATCTCGCTCAATTCTGTTAGCAAATCGGTAAGAATTTCGACCCACCCTGTAGTAGCTACCTCAACTAAAATCGCTTTTTTATTAGCAAAATGACGAAATAATGTTCCTTCGGCAACCCCTGCTGATTTAGCTAAGTCCTTAGTAGTCGTGCCATCATAACCTTGCCGAGCAAATAGTTTCAGTGCTGCCTGTAAAATTTTGGTGCGGGTGTCTTCTTCGGTTCGAGGTGATTGGCGCATCTCTCTCCAGGCTTGCTGAGAAAAAACTTGCATGGCAGTTGTTACTAATAAAAAAAACTCTAGTCGGATTTATGATATAGCAATATTGGCGCGATTCATTTAACATTTAACATTCCTTTCTCGTTCCTCCTTTCTTCTCGTGCCTAATCTGAGTAAAATATAACCGCCATAATAGTAGATAGCCCAATCGAGATTCTCGGAAGATTTGATGGAATTAAGCAGATTAGAAACATTATTAATTCGACTAAAGAGCGATCGCCATGATGCTCAAGCAAGTATCAAGCTGACAAGCCAAAAATTGCGGTGGCTGGTTTTAAACACCCTCCGTAGACTGTGTATCGGTCTAATCGCTTTTTGCTTGTGGAATTCGGGTTTATCTGCTGTTGCTGCACCAGAGAACCAACCAAACTCTTCAATTCAGCCCTATTTAAATCGGGTAATGGAACAAATAACCGAGTTTACCCTGGTAGACAATGGTTTGAAATTCATCGTGCTAGAAAATCGCGAATCTCCCATCGTCTCCTTTGTTACCTACGCTAATGTTGGCGGTGTCGATGAACCCGATGGTCAAACTGGAGTAGCCCATTTTTTAGAACATCTAGCCTTTAAAGGGACTAAACAAATCGGCACTACCAATTATCGTGCAGAAGCCAAGGCACTTAAAAAGCTAGACCGTTTATTTGCCGATCTTCAAGAGGCAGAAGAGTCAGGAAATACTGCCAAGCTGGCAAAACTAGCCAAGCAATTTACTGCTACTCAGTCTACTGCCAGTAAATATGTCAAGCAAAATGAATATGGCAATATTGTAGACACGGCTGGAGGAGTTGGTTTAAATGCTGCTACCTCTGCGGACTATACCAGCTATTTTTATAGTTTTCCCGCCAATAAATTAGAGTTATGGATGTCATTAGAGTCGGAACGATTTCTTGAGCCTGTCTTCCGCGAATTTTACAAAGAAAAGCAGGTGATTTTAGAGGAGAGACGCTTGCGGACTGATAATTCTCCTGTTGGTAAAATGATCGAAGAATTTTTGGATACTGCTTTTACTACCCATCCCTACAAAAGACCTGTAATTGGCTATCAAGAAGATATTGAGAATCTGACGCGAGAGAATGTCAGGCAATTTTTTCAAACTTACTACGCGCCTAATAATTTGACTATAGCGATCGCGGGTGATGTCGATCCCGAAGAAGTTCAAACCCTAGCTCAGGCTTATTTTGGACGTTTTAAAGCTCAACCCAAGCCAGCTTCTGTTACCACAGTCGAACCACCCCAGACTGAAACCAAAGAAGTAGTTGTAGAGTTTCCCTCTCAACCTTGGTATATGGAAGGCTACCATATTCCAGCCTTGAGTCATCCCGACTATCCTATTTATGAAGTTATTTCTGAATTACTCAGCAGTGGCAGAACTTCTCGTCTATATCAATCTCTGGTAGAAGAACAACAAGTTGCTCTTTCGGCCCAGGGTTTTAGTGGCTTTCCTGGAAATAGATATCCCAATTTGATGTTAATTTATGCCCTGACTGCTCCTGGTACAAATATCGAGCAATTGGCGACTGCCTTAAGAGCGGAAATCGAACGCCTCAAAACCGAACCCGTTAAACCTACTGATTTGGAACGGGTGAAAACTCAACTGAAAGCGGGTTTACTGCGAACCCTTGACTCCAATATGGGCATGGCACGTATACTAGCCGAATACGATGCCAAAACTGGCGACTGGCGCAATATTTTTGAGGAGTTGGCAAAACTAGAAACAATTACCCCAGAAGATATCCAACGAGTAGCTAGAACTACTTTTACTGCTGAAAATCGCACTATCGGGCGTTTGTTACCCTCTGGTTAAACACACCGTTAGCGTGTTTTAAGTCCATCGACGAAAGAACGCCCCGTCTTCTCCAGCGTTGATAGTTAGTTGTTCTATTTGGGTCATCTGTGCTGTATCTAAAGGAGTATAATTGCGTGCTACGGTAACATTAGATTCTAGTTGTTCGGGGGTTTCCGCAGCGATGATGCAACAATGTACTCCAGGTAAAGAGAGACTGTATCCCATAGCCTGTTCCATACCAGATAAAAGATTGGGTTGCAACAATCTACCGTAGGCGGGGACTTTCATCGCAATTACACCGACATTTTTCTCTCGTGCTACTGGCAAGACGATCCGGGAAAATGGGCGAGGATGATGAACATCAGCAGCGTTGAGAGAGATCAAAGTTGTGTCGAAATCGTAGCGACGCAACCCCTCAGCAATAACTTCTGGTTCGTGATGTCCTGTAATTCCCGAAAATTTAATCAATCCTTGCTCTTTAGCTTCTTCAACAGCTTTGATTGCGCCTCGATCGCTAAAAATCGTATCTAATTCATCAGTAAAGGAAACGTGATGTAATTGCCAAGAATCGAGATAATTTGTCTGGAGACGTTCCAACGATCGCTCTAATTCTCGCCAAGCACCGTCATAATCTCTGGCTGCGGTTTTACTGTTAAGATAAATGCGATCGCGCCAACTCGGTAAAACTTTACCAAAGCGTTCTTCAGAAGGTCCATAGCTGGCTGCGGTATCGTAATATTTGATGCCTAATTCTAGAGCTTTCTCAATCAAGGCAATCGCTTCGGCTTCTTTATCTTCATAGGAAATAGGAGTTTGCCCCGCTCCACCCAAGCCCAAAATTGGGAGACTAATTTGAGTCTCGCCTAAGATTCTTTCTGGCATGGATTTAATTGTTGATGAAGAGGCTTGGGTTGATTTTTTCCTTAGACCTTGGCTGCCAATAACTGTCGCTGCTGCTACGCTACCGATGAGGAAGTTACGTCGATTGGTTTTTTGGCTCATGATTTTTGATTTCAGTTTCCAAAAATATTCTAGCGAGAATATTTCTCGGCAAACGAACAATTCATCTATTTTGAACCTCACCGATTTAAGAAAGGACTTGTCCGCATCTACTGCCACTATTAGCAAAAAAAAATAAACAGAGTATAAATGGGATTGGTGCAAATAAGAAGATAACTATCTCATTAGAAGGAGTCTCATAGATGTCTACGGTAATTGGCAAAATAGATATATCCGCCTTTGAGGGTGATGGTCTAGAAATAGTAGGAACGGATGATTTCGATCGCATCTTTGGCGATCGCCGAGGTGACTTGATTGAAGCTAATGGAGGTGACGATCTAGTTTTGGCTGATGAAGGTAACGATCTGGTTATAGGTGGTGCTGGCAAAGATACTATTGGCTCAGAAGTGGGAGACGACAGTATTATTGGTGGCTCAGGAGATGACAATATTTTGGGCGGACGAGGAGACGATGTAATTGAAGCGGGTTTTGGAGACGACTTAATCTTTGGTGAGTCTGGCAATGACTACATCAACGGCGGGGAGGGTGATGACACCAATTCTGGTGGAGAAGGAGCAGATACTATCTCTGGCGGTGCTGGTTCGGATTTAATCTTTGGTGAGTCTGGTACAGATGTGTTTGAGTTCGCTCTTGAGGATTTTACTTCTGGTGAAGTTGACACGATTAATGATTTGAAGCTGGGTGAAGATGGTATTGTCATCAAGGGTTTTAACAACAAAGATAAATTGACTTTGAGTCCTAACAGCATCTCGGTTAATGGTAAAAGCATCATCGAACTAACTTCTGTTGATGACTCGCGATCGCCAGAACTAGAAGAAAATCAAGACGGAGGGTATGAAATAATCTAAAACAACTAATATAACTGGAGTTTAGACTAAACGAATTGAATATATAGTCAACTCAAGAAGTCAATGGATTTTTAAAATCGACCATTACCATCAACAAAGCCAGAATAATTTAAGCTGATAACTTCTCTTTCTTCGCTTTTTTCTGGCTTTCAAACCGGCCTTTTCCTTTTTTAACCAGAGGATATCTAATTTTTCGCTTCCGAACTTTACCTTTTTGCCAACCAGGGGATTTTCCACGAGGTTTGGGAGCAGATGCCGGTGTTCCAATCATCGCAATAATTGTTCCAAACCCTTGAGCCACTCTTCCAAGGGTTAAATTAACTTGTGGCTTCTGCCAAGGCAAAGGATTATCTACCATCATCTCACGAGCCAACCATAACTCCCAGGTCATCATAGGCATTAAATCGCTCCATCGAGCACACTGCTCTTTCGTTCCTAGATTTGGTAGAGTCCAATGTAATCTTTGTTTGGCAAAGCGATACGGACATCTCACGCACCTGGGGAGACCCCAGGTGGCGTGTCCTCACCAATGTTCGATAGTAAAGCGACGCAGATATAATCTAACTACTTCGACTAAACTGGGCATTTGTTCTCCATGCCATGCCAACCATAATGGCTTACGGTGGCGTGAGTCTAATTGTTCGACCCGAATCAGAGATAGTTTGTGCTCTGCTGCTGGTTGAAAATGAAACTGATGCCAAGCTTGAATCTTAATCTGTCCTAATTTAGGGTCTTCTATTTCTATCAACTCATCTTCTGTTAACCAAGTTTCGGGGTCATTGAGCTTCATTTTATGACCATGTTTACCTGGTCGTCCACGACCATCATAGGTTTTTGGTTCCCCATAGAAACAACGATTGGAACTCAAGCGCATTAACTTATCACAAGGGATATCTGCGGTTTGCTGTACAAAAGAAGCACATCCATACTGACTATCTACCACTAGAATTACCTCTTTCGTTGAAGTGAGAACCAACTTGTTGAAGTTGTTGACTTAACTTACTGATAGCAGTTTCACTACTGTTAATTCTTTCGTGAAGTAAGTATTCAATCTATTTAGTCTAAACTCCAGTAATATAAATATTCGCTTGGAAAATTAAAGCGATCGAAGTTATTTTTTCCTAATTAAATACATTATCGAACCATTTATTATGGTAAGTTGGGTCGGTATTTTCACCGAGCATTTGCATTTTTATGTAACATAATGCTCGTTCTTTTTTTATGTATATACCGCAGTTTTTAATTTGAGTAAAAGTCCAACCAAATAATTATTAAAAAGTTAAATCCTATACTAAAAAAATACTCTATAGAAAATTTTTAGATTTTTTTTTCTGGCTAAATTTAACTTGGTGTTAGAAGCTAAAAGTCTTGCTGGATATCAATTTATGCTTTTTGACTGGGTCGTTATAGACTAATATGTATTACAAATGTTTTATAAAAATTAATTGGCAAAAGATAATAAAGGAAATATAAATGAATCAGGCAAAAATTTTGAGCAATTTTTGACTAGTAATAAATTTGGCAGGGAGGATCTCGATACCATGTCTTCAGTTATTGATGTAATAGAAATGCCAGCATTTGATGGTGATGGCTTAGAAATTGTGGGAACAGATGGATTTAATGCTCTTAACGGCACAGACAATGATGATTTCATTGATGCCCGTGGTGCTGGCGATTTAATCGACGCTGGTCGAGGAGACGATCTGATTGATGCGGGTCAGGGGGGAGACTTTATTCGTGGCGCTAAAGGTAATGACACTATCTTTGGTAGCGGTGGAAAAGACGTTATCTTTGGTGACAGAGGTATGGACGTTATCTCCAGTGGCGAAGGTAATGATGTGATTTTCGGCGGTAAAGGCGGAGATCTAATTTACTCTGGTGACGGTGATGATACTGTATTTGGTGGTAAAGGCAGTGATACCATCAACGGTGGAGTTGGCAACGACGTATTATTTGGCGACTTGGGAGAAGATGTATTTGAATTTGCTGCTGAAGAATTAGACCCGAGATTTATTAATAGAGTGGGTGACTTTGAGGTCGGGGAAGATAGCTTAGTTATTAAAGGATTAAGCAGCGATGATGAAGTAGCTTTCGACCCCACTACTGGTAATCTATCAGTTAATGGTAATGCAGTAATCAACTTAAAGAACCTCACCAATACTGGTGATATGAATATGGATCTAAACGACGATGGCGAGTTTGAGATTATGTAGGTTACAAAGCTAGTTGCAAAACCTCGGTAATCCAAACTAGATTGTGTCAAAAAATAACAATCTTCAATCATTTACGAACAAATCTTTTAATATTTAGTTACTAGTTACCAATCAACAGTTACTAATTTTGAATGAAATGTTTTGTAAATTAGGAGAAATTGCGATCGCAGCGTTAGTTCCAATTACGAATTCATCTTTACGCTTAACTGAGCATTAGTTAATCTTTGTAGTTATCTAAGCTCAGTTTTTTTTATTTAGATCGCTCGAAGTTACATCTGAGGCTTGAATCAACATGAAACCAGAATCTACCCAGTCATTATTAGAAACTGCCCAAACCTACACAGCCAAGAAAAATTGGCTAAAAGCAACTAGATGCTATCAACGTCTAATCGGATTAGAGCCAGATAATTATACTGCTTATTTAGAATTGGCCAGATTATTAATCAAGCAAAACAAAATTTACGGTGCGATCGCAGCCTATGCCGAAGCAATCGAACTACAACCAGATTTACCCGCTTACGTATACAAAAATTATGGCGATCTTCTAGTCAAAGTTAATAACACTGCCCCAGATGCGATCGTAGCTTATCAAAAAGCAATGGAGAAAAAAACAGACTGGTCGGCAGATTTCTATCGAAAACTAGCAAATCTGTTGGAAAAGCAGCACCAATATGACGAAGCTATTGCTAGCTACCAAAAAGCCCTCAGCATCAAAGCCGATAATCCCAGGGTATATTTTTTCTTGGGCAATATTTACTCCAAACAGGGTGAATTCAATCTAGCTGTTGCTAACTATCGTAAGGCGATAGAATTAAAGCCTGATTTTAGCAATGTATACAAAAGATTGGGAGATCTACTAAAGCAAAGAAATCATGTAGATGATGCGATCAAGTGTTACCAGAAAGCATTAGAAATTCAGCCCAATTTTAAGGTCGCTTATCGTTCCTTGGGCGATGCTTTAATGCTCCAAGGAAGAAGCCCAGAGGCACAACAATGTTATCGCAGAGCCAGCTAAATTAGCGGGATTGAGCGATCGCGATCGACAACTGACCACAGTAGAGACGTACTATGCTACGTCTCTACCGACTTAACTATACCCAGATAAAATTAATCGCCAGTTAGTCAAACTCGCGCGTGCTTAAGGCGAGGAAACCTCGCCAAGTTCGCTCATCAAGTTTTAAGCTCATTTTCAGTAAAGCTTGAGAATTTGGATTATAGAGTTAAACTAAAGTCGAGATCCAGCCTCAAGAATTATGAGAATCAATAAATACCTAAAAATAGCCTTACTAGTCCTAGTCGGTATTACCCTGGTAGCAGCACCAGCACAGGCACAAGAAACAGCCAACAGTTCTGGTTTTAATCCTCAACAACTACTACGAAACGCCTTACAATGGGTAGACGATTTAGGAGCGATCGCTCCTGTAGCTTTTATTATCATCTATATCATCGCTACGGTGGCGTTTTTACCTGGTTCGATACTTACTTTGGGTGCGGGAGTACTCTTTGGAGTCATTCAAGGTTCGATCTATGTTTTCTTGGGGGCGACTATCGGTGCAACCCTAGCCTTTTTAGTCGGTCGTTATTTAGCACGGGGCTGGATCTCGCAAAAAATAGCGGGGAATCAAAAATTTAGCGCGATCGACAAAGCTGTTGGTAAAGAAGGATTAAAAATTGTCCTTTTAACCCGATTATCACCCATATTCCCTTTCAACCTTCTCAATTATGGTTTGGGTGTTACGGGAGTATCCCTAAAAGACTATGTTCTCGGTTCGGTGGGGATGATTCCAGGTACGATTATGTATGTTTATATTGGTTCTTTGGCGGGGAGTATTGCTACCCTCGGTGGAGAACAACCCGAAGCTAATCCCGTTGCTCAATGGACAATTCGGATTATTGGTTTTATTGCTACGGTAGCAGTCACCCTCTACGTTACCAAAATTGCTCGCCAAGCCTTGAATGAATCGATCGATCTTGCCGAAGAAAAACAGGCTTAAGATCGTTTTAGTTTTTGACTCAGACACATTGCTTCTTTTTAGTTGTTAGTCATTAGTTATTAGTTGCCTAACTTACCTTCTTATACCAATTCTCAAAAGTAATAAGAGACTTCGTAGGTTGGGTCAAACAAGCGCGTGCAACCCAACAAAAGCTTATGGATGTTGGGTTTCGTACCTCAACCCAACCTACTTTTTTTTAATACGATCTATCTAGCTATTAATGAGAAATGGTATTACTTCTTACTTTTTACTTTTTACTTCATCTGTCTTAAGTGAAATCACTCTTGCGTCAGCGTTTCGAGGTCTCCTCGAAAACTACGCGCACTAAAAAGTAAAACAATATAAGATGGTCTTGAAGTTGATTCTGTAATGATGGTTAAATCTAACCCTGTTTCCTTATTATTAGACCGCGATTCTGTAGCTGCGGGATTATTTCTCGCTCCTGCGCTGATTTTTTTGGGTATATTTCTGTTTTATCCCATTGCCTATTTACTTTATCTCAGTTTTACTACTGGTAGTTTTACCGTTTCAGGAATCGAATGGGTAGGCTGGCGTAACTATCTTAGACTATTTACCGATGCAGACTTTTGGCAGGTAATTGGTAATACCGCTTATTTCACCATTGCTACTGTTATTCCGACGATTATTATTCCTTTGGGACTCGCCGTGTTACTCAATCGCTCCTTTGCACTACGAGGATTTTTGAGGGCAGCTTACTTTATTCCTTCGATTACTTCCCTAGTCGCAGTGGGGTTAGCGTTTCGCTGGCTCTTTCAAACCGATGGCCCAATTAATAATCTGTTACTGCAATGGGGAATAGAGCCGATTCCTTGGCTGAGTAGTACTGTTTGGGCAATGCCAGTTTTAATCTTGTTGAGTAGCTGGAAACAACTGGGGTTTAATCTAGTGGTATTTCTGGCGGGATTACAAGTTATTCCCCAGTCGCGTTATGAGGCTGCCGAATTAGATGGGGCAAATGATTGGGCAAAGTTTTGGTATATTACTATTCCTGGTCTCAAACCAACTCTGATTTTTGCGGTCTTAACTACCGCTATCTTTACCCTACGGAGTTTTGAACAGGTTTACGTCATTACTGGAGGCGGGCCGCTAAATTCGACCAACCTTCTGGTTTACTATATCTACGAACAGGCTTTTGCTCGGTTTGAATTTGGCTATGCTGCTGCTGCTGCAACTATCTTATTAGCGATCGCTTCTGTGTTTGTTTATTTTTATCTCCGTGTTTGGAATCAGAAGGCTTAAAGCTCTGCCTGAGAAATATTGGCGATCGGCGAAACTTTCCCGTTGACACTAAATCTCAATCATCTAGATCGTCTTCCCAATCTTCATCATCTTCCCAATTGGGATATTGAGGAGGAGCAGAACCTCTACTTTCGACGATCGCCCCATAGTCGGTTCTTAAATCATTAGTATCGATCTTTTCTAACTGGATCTTAAATTCCCACCAATCTCCAAAATCAAAAATATAGGTCATAGAAGTCCCCTCTCTTAAAGGGAGATCGCCGATACATACTTCATGAGTAGAAGGAGAACCATCGGCATAGGGATGGGAAATCTCAACAGTGCGACCGATTTGATTTTTGTAGCGAAACATATCTAAATGATCGGAATCAAAATTGACAGATTGCAAAATCAGACTACTAAACTCCTCTAAAGTCATTTGACTGGAAATGGCAATACGTCGCCAGATTTTGCCGAGATAAACTTTAAAAGTGTATACCCCAGAGCCAGACTCGAACTCTGGAATGGTTAGAGTATTTTCCCATTCGGGAAAATAGGTTTGAAATGCAGGTTTTAATTCTCCCAAAGGAAGACAGGGATTTTCTTCAGATTCCCAGAGCATACCCTGTTCGATAAAAGCACGAACCATTACCTGCATCAAAGCCTCGCCAAAGGGTAACTTTTTCACCTTTTTGACTCGCCAACCTTTGCCTGCTTCTGGTTTTCCAGATTCTACCTGGAGAAGTCCAAATAGTTGCATCAATGCCAAATTGTGTAATTCTGGCCAATAACTTAAGGATTGTTGTTCTCCGTAGTTGCGGATTTTTTGACCCTGGTTTGGTATTTGGGGCCAATACTGAAGGCATTTAGTTCCCTCATTAAGAGGACTTCTTCTTTCTCCTAACATCTCTTCGTGGGCTCTAATCATCCAGGCTTCGAGTAAAGTGAAATAGCGTTCTGTGGAATTGAAATTGTCCCAAGAGGATAGCAACTCACGATTGAGCATCAGAAAAGGCTTTTTACCTCGGTTAACAATTTGTCCCAGTCCCGAAGCTCGTAAGAGCAGATAAAGCCCATTTATTGGTGGATAAGACTTTTGTTGAGGACGTTTGAGAGCAGTATTTATTGGGTTGCTCAAGTGTTGGTTCAACTCTGCCAAAGACTTCATGGGTAAACAATGCTGTTTGCCACTAACCGCTATTCCTTTCTCACCGATAAAATCTATTAAGGTTTGAAAATCTTGCAAAATACTTCCTGGCTCAGTTTCGGTAATGTTTTGTTGTTGTAACAGAGCGATCGCTTCTTCTGGTAGTGGGGGCAATTCTTCAGCTACTGCCTGCCAGATACTACTCCTAAGCTGCTTTTCGTAGTCCTCAATTCCCTCAATTTCTGTTTCTCGCTCTAGTTGTAAGTCGTCGTATTGGACATCTTCTTCAGAAGAAATTTCTGGTGGTTGAAAATCAGCTAGCAGCATTCCCAACTCACTAGGGATCTGAAGGTTAGTTTCCGCTTTTCCTTGGTTTTTGTTGTAATGTTCTTGAAACGCTTTTAATCCTTCTTCAGTGGTCAGATCGAATCCTGCTGCCGTGCCCGCCATAAAAAAGGACTTTGCCATGCCAAATTTGTTGGGATCGTTCATCATCCCCTTAAATTGAGGCTGAATTTTTTTCAAAAATTTGAGGATTGGAGTGGCGTTGCGATGTTGGTACTCTCGCTTGAGAAACTGCCAAAAAGCAGTTAATTCAGGAATTGTGGTATCTGCTTCGTCTGGATTTAATAAAGAAACTTTGTTGGGAAATAGCCTAGTAACGATCGCCTCTACATTATCTTTGGTCATCTGAGGCAGGGTAACGGACTCATAGGCGTAACCAAAGTAAAGGAGATTATCGATCCAACTACCCACATACTCTTCCATTTCGGGATGAGCCTTGAGGTAAGCTTTACCCTCTGGCGATCGCACAAACTCTTCAACCAGTTCTACAACATAATCGGAGAGGGCTTCGATAGCTTCGTCGTAGTCTTTGATGGAATCTAGGCGGTAGAGATTCAGAGTCATTAGGAGAATACTCTTCGTTATCTATTTATCTATATATTATGTTTAGATAGACTTTAATTCTTGAATTAGTTTTTTAGACTAGCTTAAAAAGCTAGCTATTGTACTATTTTTCGCTACTGTGTAACATTTAATCCTCGCTTCTAAAGCGATCGCTTTTTGTCAACTAAAGAGACAATTTTCTGATAAAGATTTATTAAGAAAATTTGCTAAATCGTAAAGATCTAGTTGCTACTCAGTCCTGGTGGTGGTGCGGAAACACCCGATCGAGATACTCTGAGTGAAGCAGTTTTTTATTTAACTTTTAAGATCCTGATGACCGCTATAGATACTAATTCGAGCAAAAAATCTCAACCCTCAACTCCTCCTGCTGATTCCAAAGAAAAAGTCAGTCAGTTTATGCAACAGCTACAGGATGAAATTTGTGCTGGCTTAGAAGCCGTCGATGGAGGTGGTAAGTTTCAAGAAGATAGTTGGTCGAGAGAAGAAGGCGGTGGCGGACGTTCCCGTGTTCTATCAGGTGGGGGAATTCTCGAACAGGGAGGGGTTAATTTTTCCGAAGTTTGGGGTAGTCATCTTCCTCCCTCAATCCTCAAGCAACGTCCCGAAGCCGAAGGACATAGCTTTTATGCCACGGGGACTTCGATGGTGTTGCATCCCCGTAGCCCCTATATTCCTACCGTACATCTCAATTATCGTTATTTTGAAGCGGGCCCTGTTTGGTGGTTTGGCGGTGGTGCGGATTTAACTCCTTATTATCCTTTTGCTGAGGATGCAGCCCATTTTCATCGGACTTTTAAAGCAGCTTGCGATCGCCATCATAGAGAATACTATCCCGTGTTTAAACGTTGGTGTGATGAATATTTTTACCTCAAACATCGTCAAGAAACCAGAGGTGTGGGCGGATTATTTTTTGACTATCAAGATGGCACGGGGGAATTATATAAAGGGCCTCATCCCGATAAGCCAGCAGCTGAGTACAGTAGACAGCTAGGAGAATTAGAACTTCGTAGTTGGTCTGATTTATTTGATTTTATACAGGACTGCGGTAAAGCATTTTTGCCAGCTTACTTACCAATTATTGAGAGACGCAAAGATATGGAGTACGGAGAAAGAGAGCGCGACTTCCAGCTATATCGACGCGGACGCTATGTAGAGTTTAATTTGGTATACGATCGCGGTACTATCTTTGGCTTGCAAACTAACGGACGCACTGAGTCGATCCTGATGTCTCTGCCTCCATTGGTTCGTTGGCAATATAACTATCAACCAGAACCCAATACCCCTGAAGCAGAACTATACGAGACTTTTCTCCAGCCTCAAGATTGGGTCAATTGGCAAGATGCTTAAATTTAGGGGCGAATCTTTATTCGCCCTTTTGATTGAGAACTAAGAATCTAATGAGTTTTTCATCTAGCGAGAATGGCGACTGGTTTTATATGCGGTCAAAATAATCTCACCAGTTTCTGTAACTTTGACCAACGATCGGAGATTACTCCGCACCCTTGACGACGGAGTAATCTCTGACTGGTTGATATCTGAGTTATTAAGAAATACAAATATTTAATAATCAAATTTCAATCTTGATTAGCGATCGCCTGATTCATGCAAGAGATGCCATGAACTGTCGTTCACAACCCAGGGATGAAAATAGAATCATTCATGAATTTACGTTGTTCTGACTTCTATTTTCAAGCTAGGTCTATTACCAAAAGCGTCTATTCCCACCAACTACTATCTAAAAAGTTCCTCTTCAATTAGTAAATCGTCAAGAAATTCAAGTAAATCGCTTAGTTTGCCCGATTTTTGACGACGAGAGAGGCTTTCGGTCAGAAAGCATACGGATGGCTGAAATGTCGGAGGTCACCTCCGACATCGCGTCCTCCTCTAATCGCCGTGTTGACGATCGCGGTATTACTGGTAATCCTTTGGGGACTCAGACCACCAACAGAGATGTTTTCCTCCTGAGAAATTCGCCTAAATAATTTAGTCAGCCTGTTCGAGATAACTTGCTATTACAAAAACATATCAATAACCTTAATTAAAGATATTTAAAGCAACATTATTTATCCCATTATGCGATTAATGATTACAACATACTAGCTCAAAACTTTAAAACTATTTCAGAATAGTTCTCCTGTTCTAAAATTGATTTTTTCCTATAATTATTATCAGAAAAAACACGTAAAAATTGCTTAAAACACTTAGAAAATAACTTAAATTAAGTAAGATCACGGTTGATTTTAAATCAAATAAAAAGCCTAATATAAGTTATAGAACTAAATCATTAACAGTCTATATAGTGTTATCAAAAACTAAATTAAAGCGAGGATTGTTAAATTTCCTATTTAAAGATAGGCGATCGCCGGCAATAATCTTCGTTTGTTTAGTAATTTTGCCAACATTACACTGCCTAGTAAACTGCTATGAGTTGCATAAACCAGCCATCTTATCGGTATTTACTAGTAACTTAAACTAAGAACAATAGTGTGAAGCAATTATTCTCGTACAGGAGTTGACAATGGAAATTCAAAACGTGGTCGGAATTAATGGCTATACTTTACTAATTTATCGAACTATAGATAAGCTATACCATTTCAGCATTATTGATTTTTCTGGAATTGCATTTAACTTTGACAGCATCTTTTTAACTGCTGAGGAAGCAAATGTCAAAGGACGTGCAGCTGTAGAGATTGCTTGTGATTTCGATCTCGACCGATACTAATCGATTGTTTACCGCTATGAACCATTGGCAATGTCAGCTTGTAGCTATTAGTTTTGATTGACACTGTGTTGCTTAATACCTTGGCTAAATTAATTGGCGATCGCATTGTTGCGGGTTTTTCCACCATGCCAGTTATTACTGATTGGCTTTGGGGTTTTTTGCTGCTCTCAATCTATGCTTTGATTGTCATCCCTTTTGGTCTTGGGCAAGGTTTTTTACGGTGGAATTTGCAACGATCGAGTTCGACTCTTTTCCGAGTTACAATCTCATCTTTAGTCGCGCCAGCAATACTAGAGGAGTTTTTGTTTCGGGTTGTTTTATTACCTCATCCTTCAGAAGCTGTAGACATAAAATATGTGCTGATGTGGTCGGTTGTTAGTTTATTTCTTTTTGTTATCTATCATCCGTTGAATGCGTTGATATTCTTTCCTTCGGGACGAGAAACTTTTTTCGAGCCGATTTTTCTCTGTCTTGCAGGGTTACTAGGTCTAATCTGTACCCTAACTTATCTATACAGTGCCTCAGTCTGGATTCCTGTGATTATTCATTGGCTGACTGTAATTATATGGCTATTATGCTTGGGTGGAATCAATAAATTGGGCTTACTGGATCGCTAGGTGCAATCGAGCCAGCAGTAGTTAAGGCTATCGTTGTATTGGCAGTCTATTATTCTTTACTGGTCGGTTTTCCAATTTATAAACCGAAAATTATTAGTCCATATCAAATAGAAACCAGACAGTTATGTTAAGTTTTGCTAACATAGCTGTCTTCTGCTTCAATAAAATAAAAGCTGATTTTTCTAATTTAGTCCAAATCTTTTTAGAGACTTGTCTGCAAGTCCTTTTTTTTGTAGTCCACACAAATATATAGTGTTCTACACGAACAGAATTTAAGATCGAATTGTGTATTATATCTAATTTTTTTTATAATAATGAACAAAGCTGCTCTAGCAAAGGGGGAAATGACTCGAACTCGCTGGTTATCTGGATTGATTACCTATCTAGTTCCTTACAGCGTTAATATTCACGGTCAGTATATCAATTCTCGTAAATCAATAAAAAATTAAACTTAATTTTAGATTTTTTTCCCATGGTTTTTACTGTCAAAGCGTCCCAATCCGTCGATCTAAACCAAATTCGCCCAGAAATACGTAGCTTACAATCCAACTTAGTGGAATGGAGACGTAGACTACATCAAAAACCAGAATTAGGCTTCCAGGAACAAATAACCGCCGAATTTATTTCCCAAAAACTACAAGCGTGGCAAATTCCCCATCAAACTGAGATTGCTCAAACAGGTATCGTCGCCACCATCGCTGGCAAGTCTCCTGGTAAAGTTTTAGCAATTCGGGCGGATATGGATGCTTTACCAATCAAAGAAGCCAATGAAGTACCCTACAGATCGCAACACGAGGGCAAAATGCACGCCTGCGGACACGACGGACATACAGCGATCGCTCTAGCTACTGCTTACTATTTGTCTCAACACCAAAATGACTTCTCAGGGACAGTAAAAATCATCTTCCAACCAGCCGAAGAAAGCCCTGGAGGAGCAAAACCGATGATTGAAGAGGGAGTATTACAAAATCCCAACGTAGACGCAATTATTGGCTTACATCTCTGGAATAACTTGCCTTTGGGTACTGTGGGGGTGCGGGCTGGCGCGCTAATGGCTGCGGTGGAGTGTTTTCGAGTTTCTATTTTGGGTAAAGGCGGACACGGTGCGATGCCCGATCAAACGGTAGACTCGATCGTAGTCGCCAGTCAGATTGTTAATGCCCTACAAACTATTGTGTCTCGCAATGTCAAGCCCTTAGACTCGGCAGTGGTAACGGTAGGGGAGTTACACGCAGGTACGGCTTTGAATGTAATTGCCGATACTGCCAGGATGAGCGGTACGATTCGCTACTTTAATCCCGAATTAGAAACCCTAATTGGAAAAAGATTAGAAGCAATTATTGCTGGTGTCTGCCAGATGCACGGTGCAACCTACGAACTCAATCATTGGCGACTATATCCACCGACAATTAACGACAAGGCGATCGCCGAATTAGTTCGTTCGGTAGCAGTAGAAGTAGTAGAAACCCCCGTAGGAGTCGTCCCCGAATGTCAAACTATGGGGGGTGAAGATATGTCATTCTTTTTACAACAAGTACCAGGATGCTATTTCTTTTTGGGTTCGGCAAATCCCGAAAAAGGTTTAGCTTATCCCCACCACCATCCTCGATTTGATTTTGATGAAACTGCTTTGAGTATGGGAGTCGAAATCTTTGTTCGCTGTGTGGAAAAGTTCTTAGGGGATGTGGTCTAATAATTGACGGCGTTTTTGTTCAAATTCATATTCGGTAACTAAGCCATCTTCTCGCAACCGATCTAGTTCCCGCATTGCTTCGGCGATCGCCTTGACTTGAGGTGAGGTATTGAGATTATACTGGCTCTGTCCGTTAAACTGACGTTCAAACTGCTCTAAATCTTGAACAATATACCATACTGCATCTATAGCTGCTGCAATCCGAGCAATTGGTGTAGCCCACAACAATAGATAAATAATTCCCCAAATTGGTTGTCCCAGATATAGTTTGTGCAATCCCGCGATCGGCGTAACAGTTCCAACCAAAGCCAACACAATCGCAACACGACGCTTTTTGTGGTATTTAAATAATCTATCTAGAGCCAACATATCAATTTAAATCTGACTAAGCTGAAGAATTCAGTATACTTTAGCTCATTTTCTCTCTTGTGAGGATAATTGCTAGATTGACTCTTGACTATTGCTAGTTATAGCAACACAACTATCAAAGATACTAGCAGTAAACCGTATTTAATTTTTGAGTGATTCCCTAACTAACTGCTCGCTCGCTTCAATAGAGTGCTGCTAAAGACAAAAGCAATTTTGCCTTGTCTCTATAGTTAGTACGCTAGAACATTAAAATTGGATTCAAATAATAGAATCAAAGCAATTTTGAGACTATTTATTGCCAGATAATGAGCGATCGCTCATACGCTACCTGTCCATATACAGCAACAGTTTGCTTCGCTAAATCGTCCCAGCTAAAACGTTCTGATAGAGATTTGTAGGCATTTTTCACTAAATCTTGGCAGCGAGCGGGATTTTGTAGCACTTCTAAAATTCCCTCGGTCAAAGAATAAGGATCGTTAGCACGGGTGACAATGCCTGTATGGTTATGCTCTACTACTTCTGCCAAACCACCTGTATCAGAAACTACTACAGGCACGCAAGCAGCAAAGCTTTCTAGAGCTACAATCCCAAAAGGTTCGTACAAGCTAGGAAAAACCGCACAATCAGCAATCGTTTGGAATTTATCGAGATCGTCATCGGACATAAAGCCTGTAAAATAACATTGCTCCCAAATCCCCAAGCAATGAGCTTGATGTTTGAGGTGATTGGTATTCCCCCCGCCAATAATCACAAATTTGACGCTTTCTCCCATCGCTCTAATGACATTGGGGGCAGCATTCAATAATACAGAAACCCCTTTCTCGTAAGTCATACGTCCCACATAGTAGACAATTTTTTCCTTATCGTTGGCAAAGCGACGACGAAACTGAAGACGATTGAACTTATCGCCGTGGTGTTTTTTTTCTGGGCGAATGCCGTTGTAGATTACATCAATTTTATCTTCTGGAGATTGCAGAACCCGCTGTATTTCTTGACGCATATATTGACTACAAACTATAATTCGCCAAGCCTCATGAGCCAATAATTTTTCTTTACCGTTGATATATTGCTGTTTGAGGTTGTGAATTCCATTGTAGCGACCATATTCGGTGGCATGAATAGTGGCAATTAAAGGGATCTTAAAGGCGTGTTTAAGAGCGATCGCAGCATCTGCTACTAACCAGTCATGGGCATGGATTAACTGAAAATCGCCATGCTTGACGATCAGATCTCCACCATTACTGCCCATACTTTCATTCATATTAACAACCCAATGAAAAAAGTCGTTGCCACGAGCTACTGGACAGCGATATAGATGGATACCTTCTACTATTTCATATTTCGGAGCAGAACCAAATTCGACGGTGAGGAGGTGTACTTCGTGTCCGAGTTTAACAATCTCAGGATATAGTTCTGCCACGTGACGGGCAATTCCCCCGACTATACGAGGAGGAAATTCCCAAGCTAGTACCAAAATTTTCATCTTTTTTTTGATTCCTCACGCGATCGCACTGTAGATAGATGTAACTTATAACTGTATCTAAACTTATGTTTCTGTGTCTGCTTTTAATAGTTACTTTAGATTTATTCGAGTTTCAAAGTCATTGTTTGCTCATAATACACAACAATAGTAAACCTATTTATCGTCTATGTCTTTCTACTAACTACCAACTCCTCAGAGACAAGGCATGCCTTGTCTATAACTACGAACTCCGAACTAGAGCGAAGCGATTATGACTTGGCATATTTTGACCATTAGCGTTTAATTGAGCTAAAAATAGGGTTCAGAGTCCATAATTTACTGCATAATTAAATCAAAACCGATGGATATACATTTTACAGAGGCTTCCTCTCTAGCAAGCATAGATCGTCAAATTGAAGCTCGTGACTACAATCTTGCTCCTGCTCAATATGAAATAATCCGCCAGGTTATTTACCATACTGCTGATTTTGAATACTATTCTCTGTTGAAGTTTTCTGAAGCTGCTTTGACCTTGGGATTTGAGGCATTGATTGCTGGTGTACCTATTGTAGTGGATGTTCCTGAAATTCAGGTCAGCATTGTCCCCAGGTTGCAACAAACTTTTTTTAATCCTGTTTATTGCTGTGCTACTACTAGTATTAAATTCGATGAGACTAAAACTAAAGCAGTTTCTGGTTTAGAAAATTTAGCTAGCAGCCATAGTAATGCTATCTTTGTTATCGGTCAAGACCAAACTGCTCTGGCAAGTTTGGTCGATCTAATTAAGGCTGAAGTGATTAGTCCCAGACTGGCGATCGTAACTGCTCCTTTATTTATTGCACCAAATATCAAACAATACTTTCAAACCGCTTCTATTCCTACTATCTACATTGATAGTCCCAAAGGTGGTGCAACCGTAGCTTCGGCGATTGTCAATAGTTTGGTCAATCTGGCTTGGCGAGCCAATCAGAATTAATTAGCGATCGCGACGCTTAAGATTGCGACTTCGGCGAACGACTCGACGGGGAGTTGTCCCTCCCAACTGGCGACTTACTTCCATAAAGACATCTCTTTGAATATAGGGATATTGCCCTACCCAAAGATTTAGTTTGGGAAGATAAGCATCGGAAATTTTATTAATTCTCCCTAAATCAGACTGATTGGAAAGTACCAGTAATTCAGCAGTTTGTCCTGGTTTTATCCCTCTATAGATTCGCTGCAAAGGAGCTTGGACTTCGACTTTAAAACCAGTTCTATCTCCTAAAACCAAATTAATCCAACGCTCGCGATTTTCAATAATTACCAACTCACCTCGTTGATTAACCGTTTCTTCCTCTCCAATCAATTCTTCTGTGAGAAAGACATCCAAAACTTTACCTCGCCAGAAACCGCCATACTTAAAACGACGGTTAGCAGCATTACGCAGACTTGCTTGATATACAGGAAACCAAAGCCAGTAAAGACCAGCAACCCCACCCAGCAGCAAAATCAGAGCTTCTCCCCCATCGCCAAACAATAAATCCAAAATCAACACCACCACCACAGCCACTACCGAGATCAGTAAACGATTGAGTAAATCCGACCATTTACCCCAGTAGTAAGTGTATTGTTGTCCTGTAGCAATCAAAGGAATTAACTGCTCTAATTTTTCTCTGGTTAACGGCTTGAGCATGAAAGAATGGTAATAAGACTTAAAATTCGAGCTAAATGATCTTTTCTAAACCATAAACTAAGGAAGTCAGTTCGGTCACCTTGCGAATCGAAAGTAGTACCCCAGGCATATAGCAAGAGCGATCGCTGGTATCGTGACGTAGAGTGTAAAGTTGACCTGGTGCGCCAAACAGGACTTCTTGGTGAGCAATCAAGCCAGGTAGGCGGACACTATGAATCGGAATATTACTCCCTGCCGTACAGCCTCTAGCACCAGCCATAGTCTCTTTTGATTCTACTTTAGGGGGATTGAATGATTTACCCATTTCCGCCAGCATTTGAGCCGTTTTAATCGCCGTACCACTAGGTGCATCAGCTTTGCGATCGTGATGTAGCTCGATAATCTCTACGTGGTCAAAATATTGAGAGGCAGCGATCGCTGCTTGTTGAAGCAAGACCATCCCAATCGAAAAATTAGGAATAATCAAGGTTCCCGTACTCGCTTTTTCGGCAAACTCACTCAAATCCTTTAGTTGCTCGTCGCTCAAGCCTGTCGTACCAACTACGGGACGAACTCCATAGGCGATCGCGCTGCGAGTATTTTCGTAGACACTATCAGGATGGGTAAAATCCACCATTACTCCCTGGATTTTTTCTTGCGTCGCCAAAACCAAAACACTTTGCAGATCGTTAAGCACTGGGACTTCTAGCGAACCAACACCGACAATTTCGCCGATATCTTGTCCCAAATATTCGGGGTTGCGATCGACTGCACCCACTAGCATCATATCTTCAGCTTGGGATACAGCTTTGATTACCTCTCTCCCCATTTGACCTACAGCACCATTGACTACCACTGGAATCGGCGATTTATCTGTCATTTGTCTCAATTTTCCTCAAGTCCTTAGAGGAATTATTTTAGACTAAATTCAAGGCTCGAAGATTCAGAATTAGAAACATTAAAGCAAACAATTTCAGAAATATTTTGCTAATCTTGTCAGCTAATTTGGGTAATTTAAGATTGTTGGTACTAGCAATACAACTAAAACTTGCCGATCGACATAAGCTCTAAGCAAACCGCGATCGCCT
>JASJEI010000383.1 GCA_030064795.1 Pleurocapsa sp. MO_226.B13
ACGTTGCAAATCACTAAAATAATTGCCGATCTTGCCATAGATCAATTCTTCTGCAAATACTAAAATCTCTTCAAAATTGCTCATGTTACCAAGCCGATATTTGCCAACTGTTTGGCCTTCAACTACAGGGATTTGGGATGAATTTCCTTCGGAACGATTGTCTAAAACAGTAAATTGCATAAGGGATGCTCTCCTGGCTCAGTTCGCACTTCTCTCTAAATCTACGTTTTATATTAATTTGATTAAATACCTATAAATATCATAAAACTCATTCCAGAACTCATAAAAAAACTCATAGAAAAACTTATGAATAAATATGTGATTGTGAGCTGACCTCATCGTCAAGCATTATTCTGAGAATTGAATAACCTTCCAAGTCGTGTTTTTACTTTTCTCCTACTTCCCCTACTCTCCCTGCTTCCTCTGCCTCCTCTGCCTCCCCTGCCTGCCCCTACCCATCAATTAATTTTTGACAGAGTACTAGCTTAGATGTTGTCGGTCGAGAGAATAGCAAGCCAAAATTAGAGCAAAAGTGTCTTTCTTAAGTTAGCGTGAGTCATGAGAGCGATCGCACTCTTAATCTTAGAATTAAGTATGTAGAAACATTTGGTAACTTAGTTTCAGTAATGACATAACCCATTGAGCTACTGGGTCATTTAAACCAAAGTAGCTATTTGTTTGTTCTTGAAAGGGCTATTTACTGCTTTTGAGCCAATAATGTTTCTCTTCTGACTAAATTAACAAACTGTAAAATGAACCAGAATTCGACCAAAACAAGATCGATACAGCCCCAAACCGCTACCTTAGTCTTATTGGGTATTGTTTTTGTAGCTGCAATCATAGTTATTTTATGGGCTGCTGGAGTAGGAGCAATTGAGGATATTTTTGCCTACCTAAATTTGCTTCAAGAGCAACCTCCAATGTGGGTAGAAGCCCCGATGATGATGAGTCGAGTCATACTTGCGCCGACAGTTATCTTTTTTATCGCTGCAATAACCATAACTCGCCTTTCGCCACAACCTCGTACCTTGTCCAGAGTGCTAGTAATTTCTATTTTGTTAGTACTAACTGTTCGCTACGTTTTTTGGCGGTTGTTTTCTACCTTGAATCTGAGTTCCCCTCTTAATGGCAGTTTTAGTATTGCCTTATTTGCTTTAGAGTTATTCATAATTTTTAGTGCCAGTCTGCAATTATTTTTAATGCTGAGGATTAAAAATCGCCACACAGAAGCAGATGAACTAGAAAAACAAGTAGTTGAGGGGATTTTTAGACCCACGGTAGATATTTTTATTCCCAGCTATGACGAACCAGAATTTATTTTAAGAAAAACTATCATCGGTTGTCAGGCAATTGATTACGATCGCAAGCAAATCTATCTACTAGATGATACTCGTCGAGAAGCGATCCAAAAGCTAGCAGCAGAACTAGGATGCGAATATCGCACTCGTCCCGATAATCAACACGCTAAGGCGGGTAATTTGAACTATACAATACCCAAAACTCAAGGGGAAATTGTCGTGGTTTTTGATGCTGATTTTATTCCTACTCGTAACTTTTTACAGCGTACGATTGGATTTTTTCAGGATGAGACTGTTGCTTTAGTACAAACCCCTCAAACTTTTTACAATACCGACCCTATAGCTCGCAATTTGGGTTTAGAAGATATTTTAACTCCAGAGGAAGAAGTTTTTTATCGTCAACTACAACCTGTAAAGGATGGTGCGGGGAGTGTAGTTTGTTCGGGGACTTCTTTTTTGGTCAGACGCAAAGCTTTAGAATCAATTGGCGGTTTTGTTACAGATTCTCTGAGCGAAGATTATTTTACTGGGATCAGATTATCCGCAAAAGGATATCGCTTGGTTTATCTCGACGAAAAATTAAGTGCGGGGTTGGCTGCCGAAAACATAGCTGCTCATGCTACACAGAGGTTGAGGTGGGCGAGAGGAACTTTACAAGCTTTCTTTATTAAATCTAATCCTCTGACAATTCCTGGTCTGAGTCCCCTGCAAAGACTAGCTCATTTAGAAGGATTATTGCATTGGTTTACCAGCGTTGCTACTGTCTTCTTCTTGTTGATGCCTATTGCCTATGCCTTGTTTGAGATTATTCCGATTCGAGCCACTACTGACGAGTTCCTCTATTTCTTTTTACCCTACTACATTACCCAACTAACAGTTTTCTCTTGGCTTAATTATCGCTCCCGTTCGGCTATCCTTTCAGGAATCTATAGTTTGGTCTTGGCGTTTCCCCTAGCCATAACCGTAATTAAAGTCATGCTAAATCCCTTCTCTAAAGGATTTAAAGTCACGCCCAAAGGAACAAAAAGCGATCGCTTTAATTTTAACTGGACATTAGCCCTACCATTATTAATCTTGTTTGTGTTTACGGCGATCAGTTTGTGGTCAAATCTCTGTGCTTGTGTCATTGCTCAAATGCACGAGTCGCCTGAAATGGCAGAACAGCTTAAGGGTTTAAATTTAGGCTGGATTTGGAGTAGCTACAATTTAATCAGTCTTGGTGCTGCCTTGTTAATCTTATTAGATGTCCCAAAACCAGATCTGCACGAGTGGTTTAATTTGCGTCGAACCGTCAAGATAAAGCTCAAATCTCCAGAAGCGAGGGAATTTTTTGGCGTAACTACCAGGATATCTGAGATCGGTGCGGATGTTTCTTTGGCTCAAACAGTAATTCCTCGCCTCAGCCAAGGAGAAACCCTACCAGTAGAATTATCTATTCTCGAAGAGAAGATTAGCCTAACAGCAGCAATAACCGAGATCGATACTTGTGATGATTTCTTTTCAGTTCATTTGGTTTTTGATGACTTAAACTTAGCTCAGCAAAGACAATTAATTTCTCTTCTTTACTGTCGCCCTGGACAATGGAAAAGTAAAAAAACTCCAGGAGAGTTAGCTTCTCTTTGGTTGCTGATTAAAATTATCTCGCGCCCTAGGGTTTTGTTCGATCGCGATCCAAAAATCACAACGATTAAGGTAGCACAATTATAATTTTATCCAATCTATAGACATAAATGATACATCTATCCTTTGATTCTTCTTTCTAATTGTTTAAACTTTAGCTGCCAAAGACTAAAAGGATAATAAAAGATAGGACTCCAGAGACTAGTAATGATTGCCGAAACCAGAGCGATTTGCTGGTATTTATACCAAACTTCTGAGAGCGAAAACCAGTACATTCTGAAATATTGAATCGCAAAAATTGTTTCGGCAATAAACGTCATGAAAAAGACGATAAAAGCTACAGAAATAAAATCCTCACCCGTATATTTTTGTTTCTTGAGAGCAGAGGTACATACTCCAACTACGACAAAAGCCAAGACATGAGAAGGATAAGCAGTAGTTATGCCATCATAAATCCAACCGATAATTAAACCAGCGATCGCTCCTTGAGTAATAGATTTTTTGAGGCTCCAAGCAACTAACCAAATCAGTAACCAATTAGGATTGGTGTCTAAAAGTTCCACTCCAGGAATTTGCAATAACATCAAAACCGAGCAAATAATTACCGAAAGAATTATTACAATTATGTTAAAAAATTGTAGAACATCAAAAGATGCTTTAGTTTTGTTAGACATTCCCTATTTTCGATTCCCTAGTTTTGGCTGAAAAGACCGAACGTTAACCCATTCCAAAACATCAATAGGAGCAGTCAACTCAACCTCTATTTCCGACCGATCATTTTCCTGTTGCTGATTAAATTTAACCCGTCCAATGGTCAAACCAGGGGGATACAGTTTGCTGAGATTGGACGTAGCAACTTCATCTCCAGGTTTGATATCCTCAACCCGATCGAAAAACTTCATCACCACCGTTGAGGAATCTTTACCCTGGATATAGCCAAGTTGACGATTGCGGGTAAGAGTCGCACCAACGCGGTTAGTAGTATCGCTAATCAACAGTACTTTACTAGTATGAGGTGTAGTGTGAGTAACTCGACCAACTAAACCGCCAATACCCACGACTGTATCACCTTTTGCGATCCCATCTTGACTTCCTTTACCTAAAGTAATCTGATTCCACCAGCGATCGCCCGATCGCCCAATAACTGGTGCAGAAATAGTTCTTTCTGTCTGGGTTTGAGCATAGTCTAGTAGTTGTTTGAACTGTAGATTTTGCTGTTCTAATTCTGTAACGCGCTGTTCCAACTCTAAAATACGAGCATTGGTCAGTCGATCTTCTAACATCAATTGCTCTTGGGATTGAAATGGACTGACTAGAAAATAATAAACTTCAGACAAAATTGCTGCTTGAGTTTGCCTGATTAGCAAAGCAATAATCACAGCTATCAAAATTAGTATTGTCTGAAAACCGTATTTATCCCACCAACGACTCATTAGACTTCTCGCACCGCTTGTTAGTAACTATTTTATTTATTTAGAGGTAAAGGGCGATCGCGATTAATAGCTTAAGATTCTATTCGGCCAACCGAGCTTACAATCGACATCTCTAAAAGCTAGAAGCCCAACGATCGACCATTTTAGATAAATCTAGAGCGATCGCTAAAAACCCGATCTAAAGTTTTATCTTCTAGAACCCTTCCCGTACCTAAAACCACACATTTTAGTGGTTCAGCAGCTATGTGGGTGACAATACCAGTTTCGTGACCGATTAAGGTATCTATACCCCTTAACATCGCCCCTCCTCCTGCCAACATAATCCCGCGATCGATGATATCTGCTGCTAAATCTGGAGGGGTTTGTTCTAAGGTACGTTTAATCGCTTCGATGATATTGTTAACAGATTCCTGAAGACAGTCACGAATTTCCGACTCCTTGACTTCAATGCTACGAGGTAGTCCCGACAGCAGGTGTAAACCCCTAACTTCCATAGTGCGATCGCTTTCCTCTGGAGGATATGCCGAACCTAATTTAAATTTAATACTTTCAGCCGTATTTTCACCAATAGCTAGCTTATGCTCTCTTTTGATTTGATTGACAATTGCCTCGGTTAATTCATCCCCTGCAATCCGAATCGATTCACTGATTACTTTTCCCTGAGAACTAATTACCGCTACCTCGGTTGTACCACCACCTATATCCACAATCATATTGCCCGTCGGTTCGGCGATCGGCAATCCAGCACCAATAGCTGCTGCTATTGGTTCTTCAATTAAATCTACTTCTCTTGCTCCTGCATTAGATGCAGCTTCAATTACCGCTCGACGCTCTAACTTGGTCACTCCACTGGGAATACCGATGACCATACGAGGATGAACTAGGGGATTACCCTCAAAAGCCCGTTTGATAAATTCATGGATCATTGCTTCGGTGGCATCAAAATCGGCAATCACCCCATCTTTTAAAGGACGCAAAGCCTCTATATTTTCTGGAGCGCGTCCCAAAAGTAATTTAGCTTCCTTGCCAAATGCTCTTGGCTCTTCTGTTTTGCGTTCTATTGCGACTACAGAAGGTTCTTCCAGGACAATACCCTTGCTAGACACATACACCAAAGTGTTTGCAGTACCTAGATCTATACCTATGTCCCGCGAAAGATTAAAACGATTGAGAAAGCCCACTTTGATCTACTGCTCCCAAGAAATTAGTAATGCTGAGTCTGAATCGAATCCAATTTACTCTCTATATAGTAATAAGTCTAATAGAAAATATACGTAGATCTAAAAAAGAAAAGTGTAACTAGGTCTTGGATTTTAATTTTCTGAGAAATAATCGAGCAAATAATCATTTATTTAATTTTTCTTTACCTAAATTGTTTTATTATCTAAATAAAAACTTAATTTTAGATATTGTTTGTCTAATTTTTATAGAAAAGGCATCAAATATTTAGCTAGTTTATCACTCAAAATATATCGATTAAACTCTAGATATATAGCTAGATCATCTAAAAAAATGAATGATTTCACCGACAATCATCGGTCTTAGCTCTTTAGTTAAACTCACAGATATTTTAGGACTACTATATATTTATATTTATTGCGTTACCAAGTAAAATATTTTTAACTAATTTTAAGATATCTCATCTTCTATTTAGACTTTAAATTTTGAGATCTTAGATGATTTTAATCGATAATTTAGTTTAATATAAGGTTAATATAAGCTCTGAAACGATTTTTTTTTAAAATTATCAAAATTATGATAACGACTGCGATCGATGATTAGTTATCAGTCATTAGATTTAGCATCTAAGTAGCTCCACTCAATTAAACCTAAAATCAACTATGTTTTTAGTAATGAGCGCGTGAGGGATGCTGAGGTTTTGCGACTCATATCCAATCACGTAAGCAGCATACGGACGGCTTAAATGGGCGGGCGACATAAACTGCGGAGGAAGTCTCCGTAGACGCACCACTCACAAGGGTAGGTTTTTAACAAAGCAGTGATACCAACTCTCTATGACAATGCACTCTTCTCGAAGAGAACTTCTTTGCATCTTAGCGCGGACAATTTAAACTTTTGAGGGAACCTCAAAAGCCATGTCCTTGTCTTTGCGTGAGATCTAAAC
>JASJEI010000376.1 GCA_030064795.1 Pleurocapsa sp. MO_226.B13
GAAACAGATTTTTTACTCTCCTTAATTGAATGTGAATAAACCTGTAGTTCTGTCAGGGAAGCCTTTTAGACTTCAATTGTTAATCTAGCACTTGCTCTTTTAAGTATTTAAAAAAGATACATAAGTTAACTTATTATCTCAATAATTGAATCTCAATTTTTGAACCAAAAAATCCCTGTAATTGTCTATCAATAGACCGTCTATTGATTTGTTCACCACCTAAAAATCAATAAACTGGGAACTTCCAGCATCAGGTGATATATGCAGATACCTCTCGGTAGTAGTCACGCTAGCATGACCCAAACTCTGCTGCAACAACCTTAAATTACACCCAGCTTCTAAAGAATGACTGGCGTGGGAATGTCTCAACCAATGCGCCGATGCCCTTTCATCAACTCCCGCACGCTTACAGGCTCGTTTAATCATCCGATGCACCACCGAGCGCTCCATCTTGTTATGATGGCGACTAATAAAGACGTACTGATTAACTCGATGGTATTTCTCAAATTCTTTAACCTGTTGCCATAACTTATCTGGTATCAAGACAATTCTAGTCTTAGAGCCTTTACCAAACACCGTAGCTTTCCCGCCGTCACCGTGTTTTTTAAAATCATCCCAAGTTAAATTAATCACCTCACTTACTCTTAACCCACAACCATACATTAATGACAGCATCAGGCGGTCGCGATCATTCTTAACTCCATACTTAATTAATCCCTGCACATCTTTAAGATCTAATATCCTGTCGGCTAGATTTTCCTTAGCTTTGGGAGTTTTCAAGAAGCTGCCCACATTGAAAGATAAATAACCAGTCTTGACCGCAAAGCTAAACAGAGACTTAATTACTAGAACTTTGTTCGCCACAGTGGTAGGCTTAAATCGAGCCTTTAATCCGCGCTCCCATAGCTGTAAATCCTCTAACTTCACCTCAGACAAAGGTTTAGCAATGAATTCGATGAACTTAGTAACCGTACTGTTGTAACTAACCTGGGTAGTATCTGATTTATTCCCAAGCCAAATCAGAATCAACGAGCGATCATTCTTAGCATTAGTAACTTTGTTCTGACTAACCATTGATACGGGGGTATTTAAGAATGTGCATCAATATAGGATCTACTTCACCAACACGATAAACTTTGATATCGGTAAGATGAGTTTTCAGTAACTTAACTAATTTCTGATAGCGTTTACATTCTTCCATTTCCTCATCATCGTACCATTCTTGTTCTTCAGTAGCTCTCTTGAAAAAGCTATCTAGTTCTTTAACTTCAATCTTTGTTTTGGGAGTACAGTCGGTGACTTGTAGTAATTTTGAATTAATATCATCTACATTTTCCCAATAGACGGTTTCAAAGGGATAATCGGATTCACTGAGCCAGAGTAAACCATCTGATGCTTGTTTTAGTTGGTTGATTAGTTCGTTATCTTTCATTTTTTCATTTCTTTGGGTTTTGATTACCAATCATCATCATTTCTGTTTCTATAATTCCTAAGTTAGATAACGAAGTTTTACCTCTTATAAGTAATTCCTTGTTTCTTTTTGATAGTTTTTTGAGCCGATATTCAGCACGAGAAGCAGCCGATCTATCTCCTATTTCAGCACTAAAAACCAATTGTAGGGGATGCCTGTTTCTAGTGTACTTAGCAGCTTTAACACTACCCGATTGGTGAACCTCAAAACGTTTGGGGACATCATTTGTTATTCCCGTATAAAGAGAATTATCGCCACATCGAATCATGTATACAGACCACATAAATTATTTACTATTTCTAAACTGTGGAAAGTGTGATCGCTTCGGACAACTTACCCCATTAAATATATAAGTCCCAGCAGCATGACCGCCAGGACTCCAGGACTGTAGTTTTTATATGAGTTTTTATCTGTATCGATTATCAACTTGAGAATTTATCAAAGGTGCGATCCGAAGAGTATGAGATAGGTAATTGCGATCGCTCCAGACGGAAATTATTGTATCGTAGAGTGGCGATCGCTCCAGACTGAAAAGAGGGCGAAGACTAGAGAAATCGTTTTTCTCTTCTGCTACATAAACGTCAAGAACGGGTAAAGTCTATGCAATATAAATTTCAACGATTAAATAAAGAACATTTGATTCAAGAAGCTGAGAGACGGGCAGAGATTTCAGCCAAAAGGAACATAATATTTGAAGAAACATTAGAAATATTGATCGATTCAATTAATGAAGAAGCTCAACTCAGTAGTTTAGGACAAAAGTTAGCAATTGCTAGTTTTAACCGCATCTTGACTAATCAATTGTTATTGGAGCGAGAATTAAAAAATTTTACCCAACCAAAAAAGAGTAAAAAAAAGAAGCATTTATTTATTTTGGGCTTGTTCAGAACTGGAACAACATTGCTCCACAATCTTCTCGCTCTCGATGTAAATTCCCATTATATAAGGCTTTGCGATGGTCAGTTTCCAGTACCAGCACCACATCCAGAGAGTACTGAAGAAAAAATTGCCAAATCAGAGCAAATGACCCAAAAAATCTATGAGCTTACACCCTCTTTACCAAAGCTTCATTATATTCATCCAACAAGACCAGATGAATGTTATTGGTTGTTTGAGTATCAGTTACTCGATCCCATTTTTCAGATCAGGATGCAAGTTCCTAGTTATTATAACTGGTTATTGAATTATCCCAGACATTTTGAATCATATCTCAAATATCGAGAGTTATTGGATTATCTCGGACAAAATTATTCCTTCAACCATTGGATTTTAAAAGCGCCTCGACATCTGTTTTTTTTGAAAGCACTGCTCAATGCTTTTCCTGATGCTGGTATTATTTGGCTTCATCGCGATCCATGCCAAGCTATTCCATCGATGTGTAGTTTGACTCATCTTCTACGCAGTAACTATTCTGAGGGATCAAATCCCCAGGAGACAGGAAAAATTTGGTTGGAGTTGATACTTGAAAATTTAAGAACTGCCCTGGATACAAGACGTGCAGTTGGGGATGAACGTTTCTATGACCTGCAATATAGCGACCTCATGAGTAATCCCATCCAAGAGATCGTGAAAATCTACTCCCATTTTGAACTGACTTTTTCTCCAGAAATGGAAACTGCTGTCAAAAGTTGGTTGCTCGATAATCCTCAGCATAAGTACGGCAAACATGAATATAACACTCAGCAATTTGGATTAGAGATCGAAAGCATACGAGAGAAGTTTGCTTTCTATACAAATTATTTTAATATTCCGATTTAGAGTTACAAAACCTTTCTTTAGTGAGGATGGTCAGATTAGTGTTGGGTTTGATCTTGAGAATTTCCTGAAGCGATCGCTTGGCGGAGCAGTAATTACAGGACATTATCGCTATCTACTGTGGCGTGAGTGGGATAGCGATCGCAAAACCGTTTCATTCATCATGTTCAATCCGAATAGTGCCGATGCAGAGATTAACGATCCGACTATTACTCGCTGTATTAATTTTGCCAAGTCTTGGGGCTACGGTAGATTGGAAGTAGTAAACCTGTTTGCCTATCGTACATCCAAACCATCTTTACTCAAACAAGCAGTAGAACCAATCGGTGAGGATAACGATCGCTATATTCTAGAAAGTGTCAATCGAAGCGATCGCGTCATTCTAGCCTGGGGCAATCATGGCACTTGGCAACAACAAGATTTATATACTCTTGAGCTACTAAAAAACCACAATCATCTCTATTCTTTAGGTATGACTAAACAAGGTTGTCCCCGTCATCCGTTGTATCTTCGCAGAACTACCAAACCCGAAATATACAGTACCGCTATCATGCGATCGCGATCGCATTAGATGGTGATTTAATAGAGATCGAAGCAGTTTTTTACTGATATTATGTTTCTCGATCCGAACAAACGACCAAAGAACCGCCAAGTCAATAGTGCTACTTTAATTCAATTATTAGAAGAATTAAAAGCAACAGAACTCGATCGCTGGCAGGAAGGTAATTTCTTATATACCTTTCTAAGACTGGGCAACAGACGAAATGTTCTACCAAGTTATTTTCTCAAGGCAACAAATCTCGATACAGAAGAGGAACGAGCAATTAACATCCCAGCATCAATTAAGTCTGGACGAGAAGCGTTAAATTGGGCTACATCTGTTGGAGAATGAATTATTACACAATTGGTTCTCCCCAATTATCTTTATAAATAAACTTGACTTTACCGAATTCTTTATCCTCAACATTTCCGCAAAACATACATTTAGATGTAAGTTGCCCTGCTTTGTCTATAACTTCTGCCGTACAGATATCGACTATTTTGACCCAACCTTTATAATCATCGATGGGAGTTTCATCTACAGCACAAAACCCATCCGCATCGATATTACTGGGAGACTGACAGCCTGAAGTTAGTTGATAAGCATACATTTGATTACCTTTAGATACTAAAACCCAAAGCTTTTTAGAAGAATAGTTTTTAACTTGTCCTTTCATGGTTTAGATTTGACTTTGTATTACAGTTATATCGACTAAACTAATAAGAAACAAAATCAGTGACAGAAGAGGGATAGTGGTTAAAGATTCAATTGAGAGTTTTCTCATTTTACTGATTTTATGAAAAATTCAGAAAAGCTATCACTAACTTTTTTAACACCAGTACCTTCTTTGAAAGCTACTTTCATTTCACTAATACTTTGAGCGGCATCACACCATACTTCATAAACTGCTGGGTCGTCGCTTTCGGCGTGATTAAAAACAAAACAATTGCCAGCCCAGCTTGAGCCATAACCAAAGCTAAAATAACCATTAGGAAATAAATAAATACCAGGATAACTTTCTAAATTGATTTCTGTTAATAAGTTAAAGTCTAATAATTGAACCCATTCAATTGAATCGTCGCCTTCTTCATCTGGGTAAGCTTGCCAGGCTACTTCTAAACCTGCTAAAGGATACTTAGAAAACATTTCGATATACCAATTTGGTATTATGTCATTGAGTTTTCCATTTAATTCAATGAGGTTTTCTTTAGGGATAATATTTCCCTTTTCTTCCTTTTTACTTAAAAAATCTTCGATGGCTTTCATTATTTAACCAGTTGTCAAAAAATCTAAAGCTAATTATGACAAGAAAAATCCTGTATGGGCATTTAGACCTGATGAAGAATTAAGAAATTGGCTAGAAAAATCAAAAAAAAGTGAAGAAGAATCTAATGCTACTGTTGTCCTTCGTAAATTGAGAATATTAATGAAAATAGAAAGACAGGGTTATGAATGAATCAAAGGGAAATATGAATAATATAACAGAAGGCGATCTTGTTTTTCGTAAAAGCAGACCGAGAATTAAAAGTTGGGAATTCCTGACCTTAATAAATAAGTTACAAGGACTGCTTCTGAATAAATAAAATCATGTTGCTCTAATAATTCAAGTATTAATTCTCTAGTAATTGATTTTCCGTTTAAATATATAACAGGAGTAAGAATAGATTGTTGAATCATGTTTTTACCACAGTGACAACTGACCCTCACTCACGCTGCTATATTGACCACCACGATGCAAACCCAAATGACAAGCAGCACAAACAGACAGCAAATTAGATAGTCGATTATCCGTCGTGTCATGGTTGCGATGGTGAACCTGAAGGATGTCCGCCGTCCACTCAGAACGAGTTAAATCTAGGGGTCTTTCCCCTGGTCTGTAACATCTTTTCCCGCAGCATTGACACCGCCAGTTTTGGCTATTTTTCACTGCCAATGCTAATTCTTTCCAATTATCGGGGTAAAGACTAGGATTGATAGGCATTTTAGATAGTTTGATCGCTCGTTAATCTCATCTTATCGTATCGGGCGATCGCCTTGGGAGTCGATTAAATTTTTCTGACCCTTCAGTTACTTGATCTTTACGATCTACCCTTAGTGTGCGCCAGATCACCGTCTTTTGTAAAACTTTATATTACTTTTATATTGCAAGACAGTTTTTAAAGTAATGATGAAGATAGTCCAAATACAAATGATCTTGATGTTAAGCTCTGGAATTATTCCGTTTTTCAGTCAGAATACTATTGTATTTTCTCTGACCAAAATTGTTGTCGAGCGCAATTTTTTTTTTACTTGAGACAGAACGAAAACGCGCTTTACTCCCTAGTTCCTGATTCAGCTTCAAAGAAAGCAAAGGTTAAAAATGATTGGGTAAAGAGTGCGGTGCGATCGCACTCCCTCCCTCGATCAAACTAAAATAGAAAGATGATTCACTCACTCAAACCCATGAGTATCATCAAAATCGTCAGCATCGATCAATATATACTAGCTGTTTACTACACATCATACGATTGCTACAAATACAGCATCATTGATGACTACGGCACTGTCTACGAACCCGATGATATTTTCTTGAGCGCATCAGCAGCAGAACGAGAAGGAAGAGAAGCGATTAACGCCGTCTCTAATTAGTGGCGAACGAGGCAAGAACAGAATGTTTAACCAAAAAACAGCCAGCCTTATAGCAAGACTGGCATCCACTGAAGAAGGTTGTTGAGTTGAAGATTAAGCACCGTAAGGTACACCACGATATTTTTTGCTAATACCAGAAGCAGAATTGATAGGACGAACGGGGCGACGAAGAGTATAAGTTCTACCTAAAAAACGA
>JASJEI010000377.1 GCA_030064795.1 Pleurocapsa sp. MO_226.B13
CTATCAATCTAGCCTATTTCTCTCATCTTAAGGCATTGGGTATCTTCTTTAGCAGAAATCACCTAATATCATTACCTAAATGAGCTTTGACAATATTTTTTAATTCCTCAGCACTTGGTTGTGGTAAATCTAACCTCAAGCAACGCCGTAAAAAAGCAGGTGGAAATTCTCGTTCACCATTACTTGTCAGGATAACAAAGGGAAATTCTTCACACTTTACTTTGCCTTTAATAATGGTTGCAGTCTGATTGTCATAAGTCTTAACGGTAATTTTATTTAACTTATTTTTATCATCTATATTGTCTGCATTCGCTATTCTGGCTAATTCAGGAATATCAAATTCACCTTCTTCAAAAATATTCAACAAATCATTAGGTAAATCAATATCACTTTTATCCATTTCATCAATCAGTAATACCCTGGGCTTTTTCTTAGCTGAAAAGAATAATGCTGTTCCCAATGCTCCCAATTGAATATATTTACCAATCTCTGCTAAGTTATCTTTATCATTAGCTTTAGCATCTTGTAAACGACCAATAGCATCATAACTATACAACCCTTGCTGTAGAGTTGAGCGAGTAGTAATATTCCAACGTAATACTTCGCCTAGTTTTAATTCCTCAGCCACTGCATAAGCTAAAGAACTTTTACCCGTCCCCGGTTTTCCCGTTACCAACAAAGGACGACGTAGATACAACGCTGCATTTACCAGTTCTATTTCTTGTTCCCTAGCTTGGTAAGTAGAACCTCGTTCTTGTTTCTCGAATGTTCGCCAACTAGGAGGATCGGGAAGGTTTTCGATGTCATCATGAGGTTGTTCGCGGTTTCCTTTAAATATTTTCCAAGATGTCATGGCTGAATATTAATGTAAAACTTATGGTAGTGATGCGGGTAAAATTTCTGGCGGCAAGATCTTTGGATTGTCCCATAATAGGACTATATTCTTTCCAATATGATTTTTTTTCCTAAAGGACTCCTTACGTTTTTCTGTTATTTTTTTTGGAATTTTTGTAATCGAACAATCTTGAAAAATTGCTTCAAATTCAGACATGAAATCTGAATTTTCGATTCATTCCTTAACCATACAGCAACTGGAATTCCTTCACTATCAATAGCTTTCAAAATATCCTTAGAAGGAATTTCAAATAATTTCACACCAAGAATATTCTCGAATAAGATTTTACTTAAAATTTGAGTTTCTTCCGAGTTATCTCCTGAAATTAAATGGGTACAGCATATATGTCCACGGTTGCTGTGTAGAGTTTTCCATTTATTCTGCCAACGTATAATTTTTTCATCTCGACATTTTTTCCTCAACAGTTTTTTGATACGTTGATAAGAACGAATACTGACATCATACTTCATACCAACTGGATAGAGTTCTTCTTCTTCCTCCTCCTCCTCTTCTTTTGATTTTTTTGGAATAAAAGTATCAATTGGTCGGTTGAATAGTTCACGAGGCAAGAAAAATTCGATTGTTGTAGGTAAATTTTTCCGTTTCTGAATGCTTTGTTCAATAAAATATTTCAATAAAATGGATATTTCTTCAAAAGAAAACTTGTCTTTTTTTTGATAGGTTATCTCCAAGTAATTATATTTTACGTCTGATCTAGAGTCAGATATTAAATCCTCATACTCAATCAACCAAGATTTAACAATATAAAGACTATTATCAGCTTCCTGAAGGCTAGGCTCTATTAAAACTAAAATAGTAAGGTATCTTTGTATATTCTCTTGTCTGTCTCTTATTTTTTGATTTGTTTGTTCCAATATTTATTTCAGCAAAATTATCATTATTTTCTTGACCCCATTTTTCTAATTTATCAGAAATAATATCAGGAAAAATTTGAAGATTTAACAACTCAGCTACAAATTTTGCCATTGGACTCTGATCAGCTTGTTCTTGATGTGGATTATCAAGATTATCTAAAATTTCTTTAACTGTTTCATGCTCCCAATCACTGAAATTCTTTAAACAACAGTCAAAATAAGACTGCTTCATTGGCTGAAAATATTTTTCCTCTTTCTCGAAAGGGTAAATAATATTTAATAGACTAATTTTAGGAATTTGCTTATGTAATTGCTGTAACATATAATTACCGTCATTAGCTTGATAAGCTGCATTAATTAATTCTATTATTCTCTCTTGTGAATCTAGTTTTTCTAATACCTTAAAGACTCTATTTTCATAATCTTCGCCATTAGGATATGTTGCACTTTTTATGTTTAAGTTTAAAGACAACATTTCAATTAATTTATCTTCCACAGGAAAAGCTGAGACTAATGCATCTTGTATTTCTTTGATAATAATTCCTGGTAAAGACATTGTTAAATAATTAATTATTTAATGATTAGACAGATTTAAGGAGCTTAAATAAATTAAAATATTTTTACAGAATCTCTCCCCAATTATAAAATGAAAAAAGTTTAATATAAAACTTTGCCGCTACATAAATCTTCTATTAACCCTTGTCTTGTTAGACGCATACAAATAGCACTAAAAGGGCTTCCTGCATTGTATTTAGGATTCCAATTAGGATCACCACTATGATGCAAAGCTACTAAATTCCAGTTTAGATCAAAGCATGGCGAACCAGAAGAACCAGGCTCAGTATTGGTTTTATATTTAACGGTTGTGCAATTCTTGTTTACACCAATAATAGCTTCAGTATCAAATGCTAATTTTAATGGCTCTTTATTTGGATGTTGGACTATTAATAGTGGGGTATTCGGTGAGAATGTGTAATACGGTTCAACAGGTAACTTAATCCATCCTCGTTTTGAAGAACTTGGATCGGGGTTTTCGCCAATTTGTTCTTCTCCAGGTTCTCCATTAACCCGCAGTATCGCATAATCTAGTTCATCAGGTGTTGGTAAAGTATTTTCCTGTTCAGAGTAAGGGCTTTTATCAATTTCCCAAGAATCTTCTACCAAATGATACGTTGTACCTGGATTAATAATCTTGCCATCAGCTAATCGCTTATAGTCAAAACGCAAAATGACATCTTTGGGATTTGCGTTTCCTTTAATTACAGACTCTATAACATGATAATTTGTCATGACTACATTGGGTGCAATCAGAAAACCTGTACCATATTCTTTTTTAGAATCTTTCTTCGTAATTTCGATGCGGCATACTTGAGCTTCAATTTTGCCTAACTTTTCCCGCCATGTATTTACATCAAGAAAAGCATTTGTTTTTTTTATCACTCTTTCTAATGAACCTCTTGCCAATAATGTCGATGGCATAGATATTGCAAGATTAAACTCTTGTGCAAAAACAAATAATTTTGAGTTACCAGGATTTGACTCACGGGCAGAAGAAACCAGCTTATCAAGCCATCCCTGTGCTTGTGCATCTTGAATCAGGTTGAAAACAACTGTTTCATAATCACTACCTCTTTTGAAGCGGTAAAAATCTTTGCTTATACGGAATTTTAGGACTTCAATTAGTCTTTGTTCTAGTGGAAATGCCTCTACTAAAGCATCTCTTAATTGTTGATATTGTGAGCCAGTTAAGTTCATAAATTATTTTAGTTTTCCTCTCGAATAATTTCATACCAGAAAGATAAATCTTTTACCTTATGAGAACCCCCTTGAGGATGCCGCCCAATGCCAAACTGATCCCTATACTGTAACCATGAGTTACGGTACAGTCCTATGGTATTGCCAGTAACTTTACTCAGGATTTGGTAAGCTAAATTACCCAAAATTGATGCTCCACCGATCGCAGTCGTGACAGTGTTAACCTGCGGTGCAGCAACAGCCAGCCCCATTAGTGTACCTACTGCTCCTTGAACTTCAGGTGATTGCAAATTCTTGTAAAGTAGTGTTGCTAGATCTTCTGAATCTCGGCGATCGCGTGAGACTGTGATGAAGATATCTAAGAAGTGGAGAGCCTTGCCATAGAATATCAGTAAACCGTTTTCACCTGTAGGCAAGCGATCGCGTTTTTGAATCCCAGGAAAGCGAAACGTCTGGGGCATATAAATGCTTGCTGGTTCGCCTGCTGTAGCATGACCGTGAACCACCAGGGCATCTAACCGCATCTGTGCATCGCCAAACCACTTTTTCGTATCCCAAATCATAATATCTTGCAACCGTACAGCCAAATTGACAGCTTGTGGCTGGCTGAATGACTCTCGAATACCCCGTTGGTTAGAATTAAGTTCGCGTTCTATCTGCTCAATATCAGTATTATCAGGTGGCGTAGCTTTATCAATCAACCATTCCTGTTGAATCATTTATAGCTCCTAATGGGATATTTTATAGCTAATCGTACTTGAAGCTGTTCTTCAAATTTCCGATAAACTCATCTAGTGCTCTGGTGACTGCCGAAAATATTTCAGAGCGGGTTTTCTTGAGTAGGCGATCGCTGCCAAATTATAGGTCATCTTTCACTCTAGTTTTTGATTACTTCCGACTATTTGAATCGATTAAATTTCTAGCTTTAGTTACTTTTTACTTTTGTTTCCAATATCGCTATTCTCCTTTCCATCTCTGCCATTCTTTTTGGTATTGACAAATCTTCCTTACAATCCAAGTATTGAGCCAAAGCACCCACTATTACTTCTGTCTTCGTCGCTCCTGTCTTATCTACGTAGCTATTTAACTTTTCCAGCAGTGAACGCGGAATTCTTACTGCTATTTGCGATTTAGCCCTTAAAAACCTCAACTCTTAATACAAATTACTCGATGTATGGCTCTGTAGGGCAATTACTTTACAATTTTGATACAATTTGTCATTGAATTAGAGCGATCGCTCTTTTTTTATCGATCTTTTCCTTTGCCTAAAACTTTCAAGATATCTTTCACAGGTGCTTTCTCCGCCTTCAACTTTTCCACTCGTGCGAGCATTCGCTTGGGAATATAGCGAGACTTCTTCACAAGGCGATCGCCCTGATGTCTATATAAATAGACTGTATGTATACTGAATAACAGTAGCAATTAACCTAAAGTTGACAATAAAAGCAAAAATGGTAATCAATTATGAAGCTTTACCCCTTTACGTTCAAATCGCTCAGAAGCTAAAAGAGAGTATCCAGCAGGGAGTATACCAAGCCGAAGAAAAATTACCCAGCGAACATCAATTGAGCGATCGCTTTGGAGTCAATCGCCACACCCTCAGAAAGGCGATCGCCCTACTTAAAGATGAAGGTTTGTTGAGAACCGATAAAGGACGAGGCATTTTTGTGGCTACTCCGCCCTTAGAATATCCCATCGGCAAACGAGTACGCTATAACGAAGCACTAGAAGCCCAGGGGAAAAAAGGCAGCTATCAGTTGTTAAAAAAGGCTGAAATTGCAGCCGAACCAGGTATTGCCAAAAAACTAGAAATAGCGATCGGCACATCAGTAGCAAGAGTAGAAATACTGGGTTTTGCAGACGAACACCCGCTGCTTTTGACTACCAGCTATTTTCCGCTAAGTTTATTTCCCGATCTTCTCCAACATTTAGAGGCGATCGAATCCGTTTCTAAACTAATGAAAGAGGTTTATGATTGCGAACATATTCGTCGTTGTACTTATGTTTCGGCGCGACAAGTCAGACCCCAAGATGCCAGAATCCTACAGGTAGCACTAAAGCAGTCAATCCTGCTAGTTGAATCGATTAATGAAGACCAGAAAGGAAGAGTGATTGAATATGGTGTAACTCGGTTTCGCGGTAATGATATGAAACTAGTATTAGCAAATTAAACTACAGCTTAATTTTTAATTATTGCTCGACCTTTTCTACTTAGCTAAAACTTAAACGACTCTTAGTTTCAAATTCTTCTCAAGTTATTTAAGATGATCTTGCTTGTATAGATATGTAGTCAAATATACAAATTTGTCTTGCTGCTATGGGTAAAGCGATCGCCAATCCTTCTAGAGCAGCATTGACAACAAATATTGATAACAACTAAAAACCAATCGACCGAGCAATTTCAGGAGAAATAGTGATGAGCGAGCCAAAGGCAATTGTTATTGGTATTGATGGAGCGCAGTTAGAAAAGCTGGATGAAACTGACACTCCCAACTTGGATCGTTTAGGTATTGAAGGCGGAGAATTTGATGGCGAATCGCTGCTTCCAGACAACACATTTACATTAAAGACAGCTACTTACAATATTCATCATGGTAGTGGTAACGATGATGTCGTCGATCTCGATCGCATTGCTGAAGTTATTGCCGATACCGAGTCTGACGTAGTTGCCTTACAAGAGAACGATATCGTTAACGGGCGTACTGATTTTGTCAATCAACCACAAGTTATTGCCGAGAATCTCTCAGAGTTGACTGGGGAAGATTGGGTAGCATTGGAAGCACCCGCGATCGAATTTAGCGATGGCGAATATGGTAACGCGATTCTCTACAACGAAGATGCCTTAGATTTAATCCAATTTGAGAATGTCTTACTCCCAGGTAATCCCGCTGGAGACGGACAACGTTCGGCTGGTATTGCTAATTTCCAATTTGACGACAGCGACTTTGACTTTCAGTTTGTCTCAACTCACTTTACTAATCTTAATGAAGCTACAGAAGACGGTTCGACGATTCAGTTAGATAGCTTAAATACTATTGAAGATGCTGTTGCTCTCAACTTGCCTG
>JASJEI010000378.1 GCA_030064795.1 Pleurocapsa sp. MO_226.B13
TCATCTAATTCAGCAGCAACGTCATCACTTACTGCGATCGCTTCTTTAATCGGATATCCCTGTGGTTGAGTGGGAATGAAGAATACGCCACCGTCGTTATTTTTTGCCCAAAAGCTTACAAATTCCCAACAATCAGGGATTAATTGAGTTCTAACTCGATTGCGACCACTGCCCTTGGTATGCCAAGCGGTCATATGCCCGTCGGCTGAATAGTTGCCAACAATAAATTTATTGTGACCGAGTTTGAGCCAAAGTTCGCGGCTGTCATCAACAGGTAGGGTTAGCTCTAAGACTCGTTGAAATGCTGGTAATCCAGATAAAGTTTGTTGATTAAGCATCGCCGCCACCATTGAAGACGGCAAACGAACCAGAGACAGGAATAGTATCTCTCTTGATTTCTTTTCCGAATACCTTGAGGTAGGGATTGCCAAAAGTTACTTGTCGCATTACTCTTCACCTCTGGCAATATTTTTAGGGAATCCTTGAAAGAGTGCGAGAGTTGGCTTTTGGTAAGTTCTAGAGGCGATCTTGTGCTGAGTTTTACCAACTCTTACACGGAAAGACTTCTTTTCAACGGTAGTTTGTGGCATAATTCAAGTGTGGCCAAATATTTGTACACGAAAACCGCGCCACCTATCTCAATAGAGAAGGGGGTGGGGAAAGGAGAAAGCAGTTGTTAACCTGGCAAAGTTAGTGCAACTGTTTTCGCTTTATCTAGGCATATTGTATAGCTTTATTTGCACTTACTCTGTATTATTCATAGATTTCTTTACGATTAATTTATAAATCTGGCATTTTTGACGGTATTTATCGTTAAAGTTTCTGGCATAATTGACTATCTCTCATCTATCTTACTTCAACGGGATAGAAGTGCAATCAACCAAGATATAATTGTTAATATATGACTGCCAAGAAACTCAGGCTTAATGAGGCTTTCGATAAGATGCTCAAAGTGTTAGACATCGAAGCTAAAGAGGTATGCGATCGCTCTGGAGTCAGTCAATCAAGAGTTTCATCATTTCGCAACGGAGTAAAAGCTAACATGGGGACTAATTTTTTAGATGCCCTACTCGATGCTGCCGAGTCGATCGATCCTAGAGCAAGAGAAGTGTTCGCCAGCTATATCGGAGGGAGAAGTAAGCCAATCGAAGAAATGAGTTTAGCAGAGAAGGGAGCATTAATGGTCGCTTTAAGTAAATCGCTTCAATCGAGTATTTCTAACCAGTCCAGTGTTTCTACCGATTCTAAATCGACTAAAACCGCCTAGATTAGTTTTTGTGTTCTGCAATACATCAGTATTCAGGGTAAATGTTCCTAACTAGTGAGGTGTGTATTTTGTCCAGCAAAGATCGATGTCGTTCAACAGATAAGTCAATTATTCTTCATCTCAACTCTAGTGAAGAAGAAATTACCCGAAAGCTCAAAGCAGTGCCTTTAGAATTTACAATCAAAGTCGCAGCAGCAATTGGTAATGTGTGGCAAAAGTCAGCATAGAAAATAACTTGTCGTCCAGTCACGGGTAAAACTTTCTCCCTGTTCAGCTTTTACTCTGTGGCTCAAGACTTTTTTGATATTGTTGAATCAAGCTCTGACAATTTTGACTTGCTTGATGGGCTTGTTTCATTAAAGCTTTTCTCTTCTTAAAATCTCGCTCTTTTGAAGCAACAGCAGCTTGTTTGCTAAACTCAACTGCTTGAGACGAGTAACGTTTAATTTCTGCTTGAATATCTGACATCAATTATTCCTCTTGTTCTTCAATAACTACTCCCAAATTTTCTAAAGTTTCATAAAGCTTATCTCCTTGGGATTGAAGTAAACTAGCATCATTATAATTGCCTTCGGCTACAGCATTATCCGCTTCAGCATATAGATTGATAACAATCTGTTGAAGAAAGTTATAGGCATCTTCTAAAGCCTGTATAGTTTTGTTTTCGATTTTGACCTCCTTAAGATAAGCGATCGCTTAAAAGTAAGAGCGATCGCCACAATTAATCAATTATCTAATAGTTACAGAATGTTCGTGACTCTCAGACAGTGAAGCCCAATTAATTTCGCCTTCAGTATCGCTTTTTAGTAATGCCTTAATCCTAGTTAAATCTGGTTTGTGAGTCACTTTGACATACTCTGCGGGTAGTTCTTCAGGGGGAACATTTAACAACACAGCAGGTTGTTTTTGACGTAAGCCAATCTTGACCGTCGCCCCATCAATTTTTTTTACATCAGAGCGAATCATCTGATCGATCAGATATTTTCTCAGTCTGGCTGCTCCATTCTCTGCTTGTTTAGCTAGGGTTTGAATTCGCTTCGCTTCAGCTTTTCTGGCTTCGGCGATCGCTTCTTGATGTTTGATATATCTAGCTACTTGTTCGGCTTTACTCTTAAATGATTCTCCCTTTGAAAGCCATTGATTAAAGGTTGACTGTAACTTGGTTTCTCGTTCCTCTTCAGATAAAGTTTCATTGTCAATAATCGCACTAATCGCATTCTCTAATTGTTGGATTTCGTCGGATAATTCCCAAAGTCTAGTAGTCATAATTTTTAATTTCTTGTTAGGCGATCGTTTTTTAGCGATCGCCATGTTTAATAATTAAGCAGCAGGTAAGCTGGGTTTATCAGGTTGGGTTTGAGTTTGGTTTGGTTGTCGTTGAGTAATTAAATCCTGTAGCTGTTGAGCCGACCAACCATCGACACAAATCAAGTCTCTTGTCCCATCGAGGTCGATTAATTGATCTTGATATGCAGACATAAAAGCTGCTATTAATTCAAGTTGTTTTTTCTCTTCGTCAGTTTCTCTTTCTCTCCAGTCAAAATTGATACTGTAATAAGCCCCGTTTTCTCCTAATTCCCGATTGAAACTAATAGAAAATATTCCTAGTCCTGGGTCATTTTCATTCATTATTTCTTGGACTTTGTTAAACAAATGATTGATAGATTGCTTTTTGATATAGCTACAACAAACTGTATTAGGTGGGAGAATAGCACCGTCAACGTTAGGAGCAGGGATAAAAAACAACTGTATCCAAGGAGTATTTTGAGTTTTACCCAAACTACCGTAAAATTTAGAAACTTTGATAATTGATATATCGATCTTTTTATCGGGGTTAGTTTTGCGGTGCTGTGCTTCAAATCCTCCAATAAACAGCCCGCCGTCTTTACAGTTTAAACGAACTGAATAGGGGATATCTGGGAGATAAATAGAGTCAGTTGGACGAGTACCAAAAACTGAAAATTTATTTGATTTTTTTAGTCTTGACATGATTTTGATTTGATTGATTTTTGTAGAGATTAAAGTTTTATCCCCCAAATATGAGGGAGATTTAAGATTAATAACGAGGCATATAATCTGAAACGTAAAAGTTATACTCGTCAAGTTCTATGTAGTCATAATCGTTCTCAGCCCAGAGTAAAAAATCTAGTCCGTTTCTCTCTTCATCGGAATATCTTTGCATCCCTCTAACTTTAATTTCAGCCTCGAAATTCTTTAAATATTTAGGTTTACGAACCTCACACCAATAACAACCGAGAGCATTATTTAGATATCTAATCTTTTCGGCTACTTCGTCTTTTTGACATCCTAAATAAACAATAAAAGCTGGTTTGTTTTCAGTAGCGTTGCCCCAGTTATATCGATCTTCTTGAGCTTCGCAAATCGCTACAGTTTCTAAAAATTTAGTTACTTGAAAATTTCCGTGTGGTGATAATTTGACTTTTTGATTTATCATGATTGTTACCTAATTTGATTGGGTTTAATCGAGGTTCGTTACTTTGGTCGGTTTCTGACCTCGATTAATTTTAATTATAGCATGATAACATGCAATTAAAATCTTTTTAACATATCTTTATAGCATGATAACGTGCTATATTAAAAGAGTAGTTATTTTAAGCGATCGCATTATGAGCCGACCTGGGGGTAATCCTGAGTTAGACAAACATCAATATCAGCAAAAATATAACTGGGATGAGCCATGTACAGCGCAGTTTAATATTCGCCTTCCGCCAACCTTGTTAGGAGAGCTAAAGCAGATTGATAATTATCAGGAAAAAGTTCGTCAGGCGATCGCTTTGATCGTAGAGCAAGAAAAAGACCGCCAAACCCCCTAAAACAGCGACAACTGTGCGGGAGCAGGAGCAGCCACACCGAGCCACCAGCAGCCAGCCGAGCCAAGCGCACCAGCAGACGACCAGGACACGCCAGCCCACACGGGAGGACGAGAACCAGCAGGAAGCCAAAGCAACACCCGCCGACCGCGACCGAGGGCAAAACAGACCGAACCCCAAGACCCCGAAGAACGACCCAAACCACCACCAAAAAAAGAGCGGGAAGGACGGACACCAACAGGAGGAACGGGATGAGAAGGCAAAGCCACCAGCAATCCGCGAGAACCAGCAGCCACAGACAACACGCAGCGAGAAGAACGACGGGCAAAAGCAGAACGCCCAGAACCAAACCGACCAGAGGCAACGGAGAACACCAGCAGGGACGGAGAAGACCCTCTGAAGGAGCGAACAGCCGAGTCAACGCCCAAAGCGCAACCAACTGAAACTCTCACGCCAGCAGGAACGAGAGGCAGCAGGGCAGAGAGAGCAGCCGAAGCAGCAGCCGACGGGGAACGAGAACCCGAAAAACCGACGGAAACAAGACCAGAAAAGACAGACGGCGAAGCGAGAACGGACACGGCAAAAACCCCGAATCAACAACTACAATTATAACACAAAAACCGAGGCTCAAACAAGCCCAAACCCAGACAGGGCAAAGAACACAGCCAACAATAGCCACCGCCGAAAAGAAGCGAACACCCTCTCCTCTCTCTTCTCTCCACTCTCCCAAAAAAACTAACCGAGCGCAGCGAGACAGCTTAATGTAACTAGCGAACGTAGCACCCAAGAGTGCGATAAAAGCACAGCCATCAAGCGAACGATGGGAGCGAAGTTTACGAGCGACCCAAATAAACGCGCGTGGGCTACCACTAAAAAGAAATAAAAGATAGCCCCAACCACCTGTGAGTGACTGGCTGTGCTATACTCCCATATTCGTTGCGGAGAGAGCGAAACAACCGAGCGATTAGCGAGACGGACTGAGTGTAAGGCAGTAGAAATTTAGCGAGATGTAGCTGTTTGGTTAAAGCGATCGCATCATGCAGGTATCCCTCTAAGGCATATTCAAGATATCTCTGAGCATAATGACTTAGGTACATTGCAGAGATATCTTGAAGTACGAATTATCTCCAGAGCAGAGAAAACAAGCTGTATCGTTAATTGGTTGGTAGTTCCAGCAATGAACTATTAGACCATTACACTATGTCTTGTAGTTGTTCAAGAGCGAACTCTTGACCGTTAAAGTCAAACAGCTCTACATCAGTGAAGGACATAGTTGCGGAATCGAATGTAATGTCGATAGAGGTTGGAGCTGTACTGCCGAGGGTGATTTGGTTTTCGTCAAAGTCAATCCCTAACTCGGCGGTATCAAAGCCTCTGCCACCATCCACGATTTGCTCGCCGAAGCCCCGAATCAGGTCACGACCTACACCCAGATCGATCGAGCCACCACCGCCAAACCTGCCGACCCCCCCGGTCCCGGTTAAGGCGTCGACGGTATCTTTACCAGCGCCAGTATCAATGGTGCCTGTGTTGTCGATGCCTGCGGCACCTGGGCTTTCGCCTGCGATTGAGTCTCTACCAGGACCCATATCAATAGTACCGGAGTTTTTAATGCCGCCAAATAAGCCTCCTGCATCGATTGAGTCTCTACCAGGACCCATATCAATAGTACCGGAGTTTTCAAAGCCTATATCGCCTCCTGCATCGATGACGTCTCTACCAGCGCCTGTATTGATGATGCCGTTGGACTCATTTCTGATTCCAATTGTATCAGACGAGCCATCGATTACGTCTCCACCAATGCCTGTATTGATAGTGCCAGAGTTGAGGATTCCAAAGGGATCGCCAAAGCCATCGATGACGTCTCTACCAACGCCTGTATTGATAGTGCCAGAGTTGTTGATCCCAGCAAAGAATTCTTGGCGGCTACTGATGATGGTATCGCCTCCTGCTAGGCTATTAGCCGTAACACCTTCAGCTACTGTAATTTCATCGCCTTCATCAACTAAATCGGCTTGATTAGTCCAGGTGCCGAGTGAATTCCCGTTTTCGTCTTCCCAGCCTATTTCTGTCAATATTGTTGTCATGATTATTCTCCTGCCACTTGAAAATCCAAAAAATTGATTAGCAGGATAGGTTTAAATTACTCTGCTTACCTATACCAAAAGTCTAAATATATGCTGTGAAAACATTGTGAAGATGGTTTTGCCCTTTACATTACTTCAAAAAGAGCGGTTAGATCTAGCGGTTTAACAACAGATAAAATGATAGAGATTATGAACACTAAATCGAATGCGATTAATTTTGCTAACTCAACAAGTTTGTTAGAATGCGGTGCTAACTAAGCAGAGTATGACTAATACAGATTTCGTAGAATGAGCTTATTCAGTAGATATTTAAAGAGCTGAGGGATAAATTAATCGACACCGTTATCGACTATGCCGAGAAGAAAACCTCACCATTAACCGCTATGTTTTTCTCCCATTT
>JASJEI010000379.1 GCA_030064795.1 Pleurocapsa sp. MO_226.B13
GCGTCATCACCACCTACCTCATATTGATAGTTGGCATCACTTAGAGGATCGCCATAGATTTCATCATCTCCTAAACTGCCTAGGATCTGGTCATCCTCTTCCGTATCTTGATTCGGTTGAATAAAATTGCTCTGAATCATAATTGAATATTTTTACTCTCAACTTTTATTTCAATTTATGAAGCGATGGGGAATAAGTAGAGAGATAATCGGGAAAAAGTAGAGAAGATTTTTGACCCTGAAAAAATCATAATGATTATAGTCTTGAGAGACTGTTTATAAATCAAAGGAAAGCAGCGATATTATTGTCGGAATCAAGAATGTCTTCGTCGTACTTGTAAAGCTTATACAGATTTACAACATGACCGTTTTATTCGATCGTTAGTAAAGCGCGATCGCGCTTTAGAAGCGAGGGTTAAAAAACTAATAAATACGACCACTGACCAAGATAATTATACCGATGAGGAGCGATCGCGACTACCAACAAAAAGCGATCGCATTTCAATACTACTGGTTAATACTTGTTTCATTATTATTATTAGCTTAATTATCTGTTAATTATTTACCCGAAAAAATACCTGAATTTTTCCCCTAGTATCGATCGCGAAGCAGAAGCAGAATACTAACAAAGGAAACAATCTTTGGAATCAACTAGCGATACTTCCAGTTTTAACCTTTCAGTAATTTTCATCATTCGCAGTAAACAATCTTGAAAACAGGAATTTATTAGTTATGACTTTAAATCGCTTATCCGATACGGGACAACCTTTACCGCTTCCCGATCTGCAAAGAACTACTTTTTCTATTGATGGCATTGCTCGTTTTGTTTGTAACACATGGGATGAAGTTCTAAACGCACAAGCAGGGGGACAGTTTGATGTCATAGTAATCGGCTCTGGAATGTATGGGGCTTATTGCGCCACTAAAATCTTTGAATTTACCCAGAATTCAGCAGTCAAACCGCGTATTTTAGTTTTAGAAGCGGGAGCTTTTTTGATTAGCGAACATTTTCAGAATTTAACCCGCATTGGCGGTTTATTTAACGTTCCTTTAGAACCCATTGTCGAACCCGATCTAACCAAAATTGACGAACCAAACTATGTCAGTCGGGGGAATTTTAATCAACATCATCGTTGCGTTGGCGGAAAGTCAATCTTTTGGGGCGGTTGGTCGCCTCGTTTGACGGAAACCGACTTAGATAAATGGTCTCAAGATGTAAAAGACTATTTGTTACAAACAGGTCAAGCTGATGGTTATGAATTTATCGAAAGAGAGATTGGAGTAGTACCAGCAGCCGACTTTATTAGCGGTGAATTGACCGACATCTTGAAAGAGCGAGCGCGAAATGTTTTAGCAGATAATGCTCGCTTAACCTCGGTAGAAGATGCACCCATAGCGGTTTTAGGAGAATCCCCAGGATCGGGCTTATTTAGTATGGATAAGTTTAGTAGTCTTCCTTTGCTACTAGATAATATTCGTCAAGATGTCGAACAAAGCGGGGGGGACAACAATCAAAGACGGTTGTTTCTAGTTCCCAATGCAGAAGTACTCAAGCTAGAAACCGCAGATAGCGTGGTGACAGAAATAGTGGTAGCTCTCAAAAATCCTTTTAACCCCAAGGATAACAGTCAAGCACAAGTAGTTCGTTTGGGCTTAAAACCTAGTGCAACAGTAGTTTTGGCGGGGAATACCATCAATTCAACTCGTCTCGCGCTTAATTCTTTTCCTCGTCCATTGGGTTTAGCTCCCAACGGAGAATTAATGGGACGCAATCTGATGGCTCACGTGCGGGGTAACTTTGTTTGGAAAGTCAAACGAGATGTTTTAAACGTTCCCAGCCAACTAAATCGCCAATTACAAACGGCTGCTTTGAATATTCGCGGTAAAACCGATACTCCTCAAGGAGAAGGACAGTTTCATTTTCAATTTTACGCTGCACCGAATATGAATACACCCGCTTTTTCTGGTGCAGCCAATAACCCCGAAGAGTTTCTCTACCGCATGGTTCCCAACTACGAGGAATTACAAGCTATTCTCGACGCTCAAACCGCACCACCCATAAAAGATCGCATTGTCATCGGTATCCGTACTTGTGGCGAAATGTTCGGGGATAAAAATGCCGAGATCGGTAATGTTAATTCCCCTACCAGTTGGATGAATACCAATCCTTTTGGCGGTACGGGAGATGATGTTTACTGGGAAAATGGACAAGAGCTACGGATTCCTAAAGCCTTCGTGCGGTTTGTGGAAACTCCTGGGGATAAAAAGGTACGAGACGATCAGTCTGGCTCTGCTTTTAACTTAATTGAAACCTTAGCTAATCAGCCTCCAGGAAGTGCTACCAATACCACCGATCCTAACGCACCTATCGAGTATTTCTCTGGTCAAGACTCCAACCCCGACGAAGATGGTATCGGGACTACCTATCATGAATGTGGCACGCTTTGGATGGGAACGGATTACCAACAATCGGTAACAGATGCTAACGGTCGCTTTCATCACGTTTATAATGCCTATTGTGTAGACCAGGCGATCTTTACCACCGCAGGTTCGGCTAATCCCGTCCCTACTGGTATTGCTTTAGCGAGAAAAATAGCGCGATCGCTAGTAGACCGCTATCAATCTACTACCATCATGAATGAATTAATCACAAAGTGTGTTGAAGTCGCTTCTACAGCACTAGAGCGCCGGTTCAGTAGAAGTGATTGACAAATCAGCCAGAATATGAAGTTGAAAGAAGTAATCTGTTAAACTACAGGAGTTGACAAGAGCACGGGGACCGATAAACTAAAAGCGAGCAACTAAGCTTTTTACAGGGTTTTTCTCTATGCGTCCTCCCCAATGGCATCCTCCGATTAAATTGTCGAACAAAGAAAAAAAAGTCGTCAAGCGTATCCGCAGAGCTAAACTATTCATTTTTTTGCGGGAAGTGCGCTCGCGTTTTATTTGACGAAGAATTTCAAACAGAATTGGGGACAATCTTTAAGGATAGTACGGTAGGCAAATCGCCAATTCCCCCCGCGCTTGTTGGCACTGGCAACAATTTTACAAGCGATCATGGGAATTTCAGATGATGAAGTTATTGAAGAACTAGAAATGGATAGACGCTGGCAATTAGTTTTAGATTGCCTCGACTGTGAGCAAGCTCCATTCAGCAAGGCGACCCTGGTCAGATTTCGCGCGGCGTTGATAGCTAAAGGCTTCGATCGCCGACTGATTGAAAAAACCGTAGAAATAGCTCACCTCAAGGGAGGATTTTGCCCACGCTACTTGAGAGGAGCTCTCGATTCTTCTCCCTTGTGGGGAGCCGCGCGAGTAGAAGACACTTATAATCTCTTGGGTCACGCTTTACGCAAAGCCTTGACGGTGATTGCCCGTTACTCCCGTTGGGAGTTAGAGGCTGTGGCGGCCGAAGCCAGTGCCGAAATTTTAGCTTCTTCAAGTCTCAAAGCAGCCTTGGATTTAGATTGGGATGACCCAGTTGCCAAGGCTCAAGCTTTAGCTACCATTCTTCATGCCCTCGAACAGGTAGAATCATTGGTTAGGAACCATGAAGATCTTGATGAAGCCACAGTTACTGAGGCCAAAGATTATCTCAATATTGGGAAACAGGTAAAAGCTCAGGATGTTGAGGAGGCTGGTGATGGCTCCCCAAAGCTTCGTAAAGGTGTAGCCAAAGACCGTCGCATCTCGCTCGAGGATGGGCAGATGCGTCACGGACGTAAAAGTCGTAGTAAACGCTTCGATGGCTATAAACGCCATGTACTCAAAGATTTAGACTCAGGTTTAGTCCGAGCAGTGGGAATTACCCCAGGTAATGCTCCAGAAGCTTCGGTCACCGAAGTGATCGCCGCCGACCTCCAAAAACAGAAAGTGTTGCTTGAAGAGTTGCACATTGATCGAGCAGATCTCAATAGTACCTTAGTTCGGGAGCGCGAGCCTGAGTTGAAAATTATCTGCAAAGCTTGGCCTGTACGTAATGGCTCGCGCTTTCACAAAAGTTCTTTTACTCTGAACTGGGAAGACGGTTTAATTTATTGCCCCAATCAGGTAGCAATGCCTTTTACTGAAGGGAAAGTGGTTCGTTTTCCCAGTGCTATTTGTTCTCAGTGCTCGTTACGCTCCCGTTGTACTACCAGTAAAAGTGGCCGCAGTGTCTCGATTCATCCTGATGAAAGGCTTTTAGTGGAGTTACGCCAACGTCAAGCAACAGCCATAGGTCGAGGCCAACTTCGCGAACGGGTTAGTGTGGAGCATACCCTGGCCCACATTGGTCAATGGCAAGGCGATCGCGCTCGTTATCTCGGCTCACGTAAAAATTTATTTGACCTGCGTCGTATGGCATTAGTTCATAATCTTCATGTAATTGCAAGGATGCCGAAAGCCAAGGTAGAGATGACCGCTCGCTCAAGTTGACGCTGAGAAAAGCCTCACATTCTGGCTGATTTGTCAACCACTTCTACTGAACCGGCGCTCTAGCGCTCGCCGCCGCCATTAACCTCAACCGTATTTTTTCTTGGCTCAAGGGAATACCTCATGCACAAACTACAACCTCACGGTTTGCTTCCTTAGCGAGCGCCTGAATTGTTAAGAAATATTTCGCCAACCGGGTCAGGTACGAAACCCAACATTCATAAGCTTTTGTTGGGTTGCACTGTCGTTTAACCCAACCTACTAGCGCGTCTAGACTAAAATGCTGTGTTGATTCCCCCAAGCTTGGGGGTCAGGGGGCTGAGATTAACTTACGCTACCCAACAAATTAGTCTGGACGCGACACTACGAAGTCTCTTGTTACTTTTGAGAATTGGTATCAGCCTTTTCGATACCGATATTCATAGAACGAGTTCAAACTAGCGTCACTTAAAGACAATTACTAAAGTTATCAGAATTTCTAGAAGTTGCCCTGCCAGTAGGGTATGAAGTTAAGATAAGTTGACCATCTGGGGTAACTACAACCCCCTGGGCGGGAATAATTTTACCTTTAGCAGTCTGAAATGATTTAACTTCGGGCAATTCAGATTGAGACCTTTCCACCTCATATTGCCCAATGACGATCGCCTCAGAGTTCAAGGGTTCAAAGGGTTGTTGTCTGATTCCCCCCTTACCTGTTACGGTCAATGTATTCCCTCTGACGGGGGAATTATTTTTACAAGCTTGGGTCGTGATTTGTTCTCTGTCAGTCACGTTTTGAGGCAATTCTGTAATCTCTTGAATTGGTTCGACATTGAGAACCCTAATCGTCACAGTTCCATCTAGACCAAATTGGGAACTAGCATCAATGTCATTGTTTCCATTTCCCGCGATCGCTTGACCTTGACTAATGCCAAGTAAAGATTCGACGGTCAGATCGATGTTGCCCCCCGTTCCTTGTTCGGCACGAGCAATAATATCGCTACCGTTAGGTTGACTGGAAAAAGCAACTACAAAATTAGCATCAAGATCGATATTGCCACCATTGGCATTTCCTGTCGCTTCTGCTGAAATCTGGCTTTCGTTGCCTATGGTTAGGTTTTCGGCAATACTGAGGGTGATATTTCCCCCTTCTCCCGCACTCGTAGTAGCCGCTAGTCTTCCGCGATCCAAGTCCATTGCTTGAGCCTCAATTATTAAGTTTCCTGCTGCATTACTACCTGTAGCACTAGCATTAATTTCTCCTCCATCTTGAATAGCTAAATTATTAGTAGTGAGGTTTAAATTTCCCGCATCTCCCGTACCTTCAGCTATAGTTAAAATGCTGCTAGTTACTAGTTGACTATCGATCTCGACCGTACCAGTAATTAATACCGAGTCTCTAGCTATAACATTCAGGTTTCCTCCCTCTCCTCGCCGATCGTCAATAGCTTCATCTCCTAAAAAAGAACCCGCGCTGATTTCTCCACCATTCCTAATAGTTAGGCGATCGACGTTAATTTCTGCATTACCTCCATTGCCCAAGCTAAAAGTATTCGCACTAATTGCAGCCCCTTGTTCGATTCTCAACTCTTTAGTAACGTGAGTTCGACGAAAATTTTAAGAGCAAAAAAACGGCTGAGACCTATGCTAAAGAGAGTTATTGAAGCAGATGCGGGCAAGCCCTTTCTCAGCTATGAAAATAAAATCACGGAAGCGATATACACCGAAATTTTTTGTGATGTAGACGACTTCTATCAAAGCTTTGAACAACACTGTCGTTCGATTCCTCAGTTAACCGCAGTTACGGGAGAAAGAAGATGTCCTAAAGGATACCGCTTCGCATATAGCTCTCGTATGAGTTTGAGCGAAGTGATGACAAAGCGCGATCGCGAGTCATGGAAGTGGTTACAGGACATTCAAGGAATTCTATACTCTACAAGTACAACCTCACTGGAAAAAAGCTTTTCCTAATTTGGTTAGTTACAATCGTTTCGTCGAACTAATGCCTTGGTCAATGATGCAGGGCAAACGCATACATTTCTTTACGTGGAATTAGAAAGAGAATTAAGAACCAGAGTCAAATAATTATTATTCCATCCTGCTTTAAGACGTTTAGCATGAACTCCTCCTTTAGCAGTCTTCTCATGAGTCAGGAGATTAACTGCTAGATGACGAACTAC
>JASJEI010000374.1 GCA_030064795.1 Pleurocapsa sp. MO_226.B13
GCCCATAGTTCGCCCCATGTAGTGGCGCAACTCACCCCAAGGTGTCAGGGGAGCAAGATCCATTGGCGACAATGGATCTTGCACCGTAATCGAGCGATTCGGAGTCGGTCGGATGTCACATAACTTTACCCTGGGTTCGTTAGGCTTGAGGCGATTAATTTTGGTAGCAATTTTTTTAGCTTCACGAATTTCTTGATGTTGCAGCAAAAAATAACCCAACTCCATTTGAGGTTGTAAATCATTGGGGCGATTAGCCCCTTCGAGCAGTAATTGATGCCAAGTTGCTAAGGCATCGCTACTACGAGCCAATCGCCACTCAACAACTTTCTGACTACAATACAATCGCCACAATCCCCATAACAATGCTAAGTGAGCCACCAGAACCAACTTAGCGTAGGGAGCAATAGCAAAATTGTAAATTTGTACCCAGTCTCCAGATCTAGAAAGAGCCGACCATAGAGGATAGAGGATAAGAGCATAAATTGACTGCATACAGGCAAACCAATAAAGCACTTCAGCAATAATTCGTTTGCGAATACGAGGAATCAAAAGAATTGGTATCAATCCCAAGCAGATTGAGAGCAGATTCCCAGCAAAGACAATCCACCAATATTCAACTGTACTAAAATTTCCTGACGGAATAATATAACCCGAAAAGAATAGCCAGCGAAAGGTGGTTACTGTTCCTCCCACTTGCCAAGTAGCTAGGCTATGACCTATTTCATGAAGCAGAACACCAAGGGGTATTAAGATAAAAATAGCCGACTGTTGTGCTAGCTGCCGATCTGATTCGGTGACTTGGGCATCCCAAAATTGTGACCAATTCTGAGATATTTGCCAAATAGTGTTGATGCAAATCAGAATTGGAAATAGAGAAATAAGCCCGTAGGAGTCTGTCATCTAAGATAGAAAATGGCAAAACTGGGATGGGTAATTTGGGGGAAAACTTCACGATCGGGTTGGACAAATTATTTTGCCTACCTACTCACTCAATGAAAATTTGAACCGCCTTCCACATTTTCTAACATATCTCCAGGGTTAATTTATGGTTAGCTGACCGAACTAACGTTACGAAAATCAATTAAAGAGCTAGGTTGAATTACTCCTTTTTCGGTGATAACTGCCGTAATTAATTCAGCAGGAGTGACATCAAAGGCTGGATTATAAAATTTTGCTCCTTTAGGACAGATCGAATGTCGCTCGATCTGATATATTTCTGTAGCATTTCGTTCTTCGATGGGAATTTGACTGCCCTCATTTAAGTCAAAATCGATAGTGGAAAAAGGGGCAGCGACATAAAAAGGAATCTGATGGACCTTGGCTGCGATCGCGACGGAATAAGTGCCAATTTTATTGGCTGTATCGCCGTTAGCTGCAATTCGATCTGCTCCTACCACCACCAGGTCAATCATGCCCTGTTGCATACAGTGAGCGGCCATACTATCGGCGATCGCGGTTACGGGAATATTTTCTTGTACGCATTCCCAAGCGGTTAGTTTTGCCCCTTGAAGACGGGGACGAGTTTCATCTGCATAAACCATCTCCAAACGTTGCTCTCGCCAAGCAGAACGAATTACACCCAAAGCCGTGCCATAACCAGCAGTAGCCAAAGCCCCTGCATTACAGTGAGTGAGAATTCGGAGTTTTTGTGGGGTATTGGGCAAAATAGCTAAGCCACGATCGCCTATCGCTTTACAGGTTGCCAAGTCTTCTGCTTGAATCTCTTGGGCGGTTTTTAACAGAGTCGCCTTAATCTCTTCCACACTGCCAATTTCCTCGTAAGCCGTTTTCAGCATTCTAGCGATCGCCCAAAATAAATTTACTGCTGTCGGGCGAGTTTGCCGTAATAAGTTAGCTACCCGTTCTAAATCGGCGATAAATTGAGTGCGATCGCTGGTCTTGATTTCCGTCGCCCCCAGATACATTCCATAGGCTGCTGCCACTCCAATTGCAGGCGCACCCCGCACAATCATGGTCTTAATCGCCCGTGCCATATCTTCACTACGATTGACGATCACCCTGCTATATTCCCCTGGGAGGCGAGTTTGATCGATTAGAGAGACATAACCGTCTTGCCAGATTACAGGATAAATTTGATTATAATTTGAATTCATTGAGTCGTTGCACGCAGTCTATTGGTTTTTATATATATTTTATGACTTCAAACAAAATATAGAGCTTCACTGCCAAACTATTATCTATAGATAGAAGGAGGTGAGCTATCGATCGTTTAATTTGCTACTCATCGATGAGGGGAAGATTGTTTGCCTGCTTGTTTGACCAGTTAAGCAATACATAGTTTTCAATTGGTGACAGCTTAAAATTAAAAATTTCAACTATTCTAAAGTAAAAAAGTATTATGAAACAAAAGCCAGAAAAAATTTTACGGTTAAAAAATACCAAACACAAAGCTTTTTTCTTAACTTTTATTTTAGGTTTGACCCTCGTTTCTGTTGTTGGCTTGAGGAATTTATCGCTTGACAACACTCTGTTAGCAGAAGCTGCACCTACTCGTAATTCATTGCCAAGCGATCTTTCTTTACCGCCGATCCACCCAGACGAACCTGCTGAATATACGTTTTCTAAAAGATTTTCCAAGAAAAATGCCTTGGATAGCGCATCTAAAATCGGCAATGCTTTGTCTAGCTTCCAAAAACTCACTGCTAAAGCTCAAACTGTCTTAGAACCAGAAACTCTTAATGAAGTGGGAAATACTGGCTGGGAGATACAAAACCTGGGCTTTCCTAACTGGGTTAATACTGTCTCAGGAGCGATCGAGAAACAAAACTATCAGCTAAAAAAACTTGAGTGGGAATTAGCACAAAAACAATACGAAGCTGGAGAAATTAACCGCTCGGTTTTAGACTCAAAAGCCGAAAGCTACGAAACTGCAAAACAAAATTTTCAGCAGTTTTGGCAATCTTTGAAAATAAGAGACTAGTGTGGTTATCTGTTTGGTGTTAGTTGGTTTTTATATGTTCTATGGCTGCGAGTAAAGCATCGAGCATCACTGCAAAACTATCATCCGTAGAACGAGGTAAAGTTAATAATCCAGACCGTTCTAAGCTGATAAAGCCGAAAATAGCAGAATTAACCATTCGCATGATATCAATTAATTTAGTTTTACTTAAACTTTGAGAATCTAAAAGAGTTTTAAATAAACCCTGAGATGCTTGAATTATCGCAGCCGAGTCTGGATCGTCTGGCTGGAGTTGAAACTGCATCATTACTTGAAATAGTCCAGGATGCAACCTGGCAAAATCTCGACTGGTAAATCCTCCAGCCTTTAATAAAGCGCGGGGTTCTTTTATACCAGCAGTTTTAGATCTGAGTTCGGCAAACAAAAGTTCGTAAATCTTTAACGCCACTACTTTGTTTAATTCTGTATTTCCTTGGAGATGTTTATAAATTGCAGGAGGTTTGATACCTAATTCTCTTGCCACGCGGTTTACACCAAGGGCAGATGCACCCTCTTTTTCGATACAGGCGATCGCAGCATTAATTACGTCTTGTCTGGTTAAGGAGTTTTCTTTAGTCGGACGACCCATTTTTCATTAAACTTTAAGCGTTTATCATTTTGTTACCTAGTTTCCGACTCGGCAACACAACGCAATGTTCTTTCTCCTATTATTGCTTGCCTTGGGTTGTCTATTAAGCCCACATCCAGTAGCGTTACACCAAAATATATTGCCCATCCCTTCGCTCTTTGTAATGTTGCCTCAGATATATTAGTGTATTCGGCGATCGCCTGTTGTCGGGCATCTCGATTTGGGAAAAGCATCCAAATGGAAGCGAGATCTGTGGCAATATCGCCAGAGGTAATATCGCCCCAATCAATAATACCCGCGATCGCACCATCCTTAACCAGAATATTGCCTGGATGAAGATCGCCATGAAGCCATTTTGCTGGAACGTCTATTGGTGCATCTAAAGCCCGATGCCAGATATTTTTAATTGTTTTAGCGATAGGATCGATCTTACTCTCAAGCCGTTGTATTCGTTGTTCGATAATATCTGCTCGTTGTTTTAAGGGTACGCCCCGTACTGGATTTGCAGGAGCATTAGCTGGTGGGGGTAGATGTAGCGATCGCAGAAATGACCCCAATAACTTTGCCTGATTTGCATTGGGTTGCTCTCGATCCGCAGTTACTCCAGAAACCCAAGGCAAGATACTCCATCGCCAAGGGTAGTTTGCTGTAGGTTTACCCAGTCTATAAGGAGTTGGTATGGGCATGGTTAATCTATCGGCTATTTGTGGCAACCATGTCTGTTCGTGTTCGATTAGTTTGGCTGCTACTTGTCTTCGAGGAAGTCTGACACACAGGCGATCGCCTAAGCGAAAGATAACATTATCCCAACCAAAGTCAAGCAGTTGCAGGGGAAGGTTGATTAAATCTGGGTGTTGTTTTGCTAACAAATCAAAAACTAAGGCTGTATCTATTTCAACTTCTGAAATTGGTGTCCCTGAAGAACCAGATTTTTTATTTAATTCCATGTTTAGCTCTGAAATTTAGTTAATAGCATTAACTAAAAGTAAATATAATTAACTCAATCAAATCTATTTTATTGAGGATGCTAGCGATGGAGATAGTGTTTGCTACTGCCAGTCAACTGGCGCAGATGATTAGAGATAAAGAAGTTTCGGCGTTAGAAGTTGTGAATGCTTATTTGGAACAGATTGAAAAACATAACGGAAAGATAAATGCAATCGCCACCTTAAATAGAGAAGAAGCTAAAACAAGAGCAATAGAAGCAGATGAAGCTTTAGCCAGAGGAGAAAACTGGGGCGCGTTACATGGCGTACCGATTACCATTAAAGATGCTTTAGAAACTAAGGGGTTGCGCTCTACTTGTAACTATAAACCTTTAACTAACTATATCCCCCAACAAGATGCGATCGCGGTAGAAAGATTGCGTTCGGCAGGAGCAATTATTATGGCTAAAACTAACTGTGCCAGTTTAGCGGGAGATTATCAAACTCATGGTGCGGTGTTTGCCAGAGCCAATAATCCTTGGAATCTCGATTATACTCCAGGGGGAAGCACTGGTGGAGGTGCAGCAGCAGTAGCTGCTGGTTTGTCGCCTTTAGAATTGGGGAGTGATGGCGGTGGTTCGATTAGACAACCCGCTCATTGCTGCGGAATTTTTGGTTTTAAGCCAACAGATAGATTAGTTCCTACTTTGGGACATCTTCCCGAACTTCCTGGCTATCCTAAAAGTATCCGTCATGTCTTAACTATTGGTGCTTTAGCTCGTTGTGTGGAGGATTTAAAACTTTGTCTATCTTTAATTGCAGGAGCAGATTCCAGACAACCAGAAATACCGCCAGTAACTTTAAACACTCCAGCAAAAAAATCCTTATCATCTTTACGTATTGCTTGGACTTCTGAATTGGGAAATCTGAAAGTAGATCCTGAAATTAGTTCTACCTTAAGCAATTTTGTGACTAGACTTACTGAGGCTGGATGCCATGTAGAACAACAAATCCCTCAAGAATTCGATTTTGATACTGCTTGGGAAACCTATGGCGAGGTATATGCATCAGAGCTATTGACCTCCGAACCAGTTTTTACCTGGGATAACATTTCATTTACCTTAAAACTCAATTTCTCTAAAATTCAAGTGGCTCGTCAGTATCGAAATAGTCCGATAGAACGGGGATTTCTCAAAGCTTTTCCTGTCAATTTCTCCAAATATATGCAGAGTTTAACCAAACGCGATTGCGCCATCGCTCAGATGGATGATTTTTTAGCTGACTGGGATGCTTATCTTTGTCCTGTATCAACAATTACAGCTTTTCCCCATCAACCCAAAGGAAAACCCATAGAAGTCAATGGCATCAAGCTTCCTTACATTACAGCCTGTGGCGGTTATGCCATTTTGTTTAATTTTACGGGACATCCCGTAGTAGTGATTCCTATTGGTCGTAGTCAGTCAGGATTACCCATAGGAATACAGATAGTGGGAAAAAGGTGGCAAGATTTAGAGTTATTGGCGATCGCAGAAAAGATTAATGAAATAGCTTGCGATCTTCAACATCCATCTTTGTAATTAAGTAATTAAATGACCATCGATTAATAAAGTTCTAGTTATAGACTGTAAAAAAATAAGATTACTCAATAGTTCGAGCGTGAATAAAATCCCCAAAGCTTTTAAAAGCAATCAGCAGTTTGAGAATAGCTTCGCTTATCGCCAGACAAGCATATTGTCTCAACTGCCTCGTTTACCGATTAATTCTAGTTCTGAATTAGGGTGGAAAACTATTCAGATTACGCATTATCGTCAACCAGCTTTCGAGATTCCCGAACATAATTTAGATTGTCATGGAATTTATCTTAATGCAGGTAAAACCGTCAGGCTAAAGCAGAAAATTGCAGGTAAAACGATTACATCTAATTCTGTTCCAGAAGACTTTGGTATTTATCCCGCACAAATTAGTCAGTCATTTGCTTGGAACTCAGAAGCAGACTTTTTACTGATTTATTTGGAAGCCGATTTAATAACTAAGCTGGGCTACGAACTTTATCAAAGCAATAGTGTAGAACTAATACCTCAGATTGAAACTTCCTTCGATCCTTTGATTCAACAGATTCAGTAGATGGACAAGTTTTTGATTAGGGCGATCGCTATGCTGAGAGACTTGACTTTTTCAACTACTAATTAGTACTAATGTTTGAAGATCTAAGATGAAAAATAAGTATTGCTTATATTTGTAAAC